>CAVHNN010000049.1:0-11097 GCA_963637465.1 Paludibacteraceae bacterium | reverse complement strand
TTCTATCTTAATCTGAGCGGAAAACGGGACTCGGACCCGCGACCTCAACCTTGGCAAGGTTGCGCTCTACCAACTGAGCTATTTCCGCAATAAATCCCAAGTCTTGTCGGCTTGGGATTACAAAGGTAGTCAGTTTTTTTGTTTTTGCAAAAAATTCTGAGCAAAAATGCAGTTTTTTGGGCTATTTGTTCTTGAGGACAATCTCCCCATTCTCGCAGTCAACCTCGATGGCCGAATCCTTGTGGACTTTGCCCTCAAGAATCTCCTTGGCGAGACGGTTGACAAGTTCCCTCTGAATCAGCCTCTTGACAGGTCGGGCGCCGAACTCCGGGTCGTAACCGTTCTCCACCATGTCGTCTTCGAACGCCTTGGTGAAAGTCAGGCAGACATTGTCCTCTTCAAGCTTCTTGCGGAGAATCTCCATCTGAATCCTGACAATCTTGCGGATATCCTCCTTGGTAAGAGCGTCGAAGGTGACGATTTCATCGATACGGTTGATGAACTCCGGACGCATTCGCAGCCTCAACTCCTCCTCCTTGAGGTTGGAGGTCATGATGAGGATGGTGTTCTTGAAGTCCACGGTGCGTCCCTTGTTGTCCGTCAGACGGCCGTCGTCAAGCACTTGAAGCAGGATGTTGAACACGTCCGGATGAGCTTTCTCAATCTCATCGAGAAGCACCACCGAATAAGGCTTGCGTCTTACGGCCTCGGTCAGCTGTCCGCCTTCATCGTAGCCCACGTATCCCGGAGGGGCGCCGATAAGCCTGCTGACGGTGTGGCTTTCCTGATATTCACTCATATCGATACGGGTCATCATGCTCTCATCGTTGAAGAGGAACTCGGCCAGAGCCTTGGCAAGTTCTGTCTTGCCGACACCGGTCGTGCCCAGAAAGAGGAAAGAACCGATAGGCCTGTGCTCATTGGAAAGCCCTGCGCGATTGCGCCTCACGGCATCGGATACGGCCTCTATGGCCTTGTCCTGGCCGACAACCCTCTTGTGCAGTTCGCTCTCCATCCTAAGGAGTTTCTCCTTCTCGCTTTCAAGCATCCTGTTCACGGGGATGCCGGTCCAGCGGGCCACAACCTCGGCGATATCCTCCGGGGTGACGGACTCGGTGATGATGGGATCCTTGATGGCGGCCTGCTTGGCGCTGAGTTCTTCGACTTTTTTCTGGGCGTTCGCCATCTTGCCGTAGCGGATCTCGGCCACCTTGCCGTAATCCCCCGAGCGTTCGGCTATCGCCGCATCGCGCTTGTAGTCCTCGATGTCCTGACGGAGGTTGTTGAGCTCCGTGACGATGCCCTTCTCCTCATCCCAGCGTTTGGTGAGTGCGTCTTTCTCATCTTTGCATTTCTTCAGCTCTTCGTCGATTTTCTCCGACTTCAAGCTTACGCCTTCGCGTTTGATGGCTTCTTTCTCGATTTCCAGCTGGCGGATTTTGCTGTTGAGGTCATCGATAGGCTCCGGCACGGAGTTCATCTCCAGGCGGAGTTTGGACGCCGCTTCATCCACAAGGTCGATGGCCTTGTCCGGAAGGAAACGGTTGTTGATGTAGCGATGACTGAGGTTCACCGCCGCAATCAGGGCATCGTCCTCGATGCTCACGCGGTGATGGTTCTCGTATTTCTCTTTAAGTCCGCGCAGGATGGCGATGGACTCGGCCGGGGTAGGCTCGTCCACCATCACTTTCTGGAAACGGCGTTCAAGGGCCTTGTCCTGCTCAAAATACTTCTGATATTCGTCGAGGGTGGTCGAACCGATGGTTCTCAGTTCGCCTCGGGCCAGCGCCGGCTTGAGGATGTTTGAAGCGTCCATCGCACCGGAGGAGCGGCCCGCACCCACGAGAGTGTGAATCTCATCGATGAAGAGAATGATCTGCCCGTCGCTGTCCACGACTTCCTTGACCACGCCCTTGAGACGCTCTTCGAACTCGCCCTGATATTTGGCTCCCGCGATGAGCGCTCCCATGTCAAGAGAGAAGACCTTGCGGTCCTTGAGGTTTTCCGGCACCTGGCCGTTGACAATCTTTGTGGCGATGCCTTCGGAGATGGCCGTTTTTCCGACACCCGGCTCGCCCACGAGAATCGGGTTGTTCTTCGTGCGCCTGCTCAGAATCTGGAGCACACGACGTATCTCCTCATCCCGTCCGATCACCGGATCAAGTTTTCCATTTGCCGCAGCCTCATTGAGGTCAATGGCATATTTGCTTAAGAATTCGTACTTGTTTTCCATAATAAAATCACCGGCCTCACAATGGAGACCGGTGATGTAATGTCAAAACATATACCACTGACAATCTGTCAGTAGAGGAAGGTGGAACCGTGCCTACTCAGCCGGAGCCTCGGTGGACGGAGCTTCCTGCTGTATCGGAGCGGCAGGGAATGCCGGCTGCTGATTGCCGGACGCGTTCTCAATCTTGTTGGTGATGTCGATGTCCGAGCCGCTGTTTCCGGTCGTGAAAGAGGTCACGATGGAAATGACGAGAATGAAAGCGACAAGCCCCCATGTGACCTTCTCAAGCAAATCCGCCGTCTGGCGCACGCCTAACGTCTGATTGCCCGCAATGAAATTGCTGGCCATTCCACCGCCTTTGCCGTTCTGAAGCAGCACGACGATGATCAGGAGAATCGCTGCGAGGATGATGAGCACGGTCAAAATTACAAATACGGTATTCATCTGTTATTGTCTTTTTGTTTTATTTCTTCAATAAGGGATGCAAAGTAAACACTTTTTTCCGGATATCGCAAACTTAACTTCGAATAAATGTCTATGGCCTGCTCACTGTAACCCTGCTCAAGATAAATCTTTGCGAGGGTCTGTGTACAGAAGTCCTGTCCATCGGTCGGGGGCTCCTCCCTGTGCGCCTGACCGGCGAAGCGGGAGAAGAGTCCCTCTTTGTCCCGGCTGACCTCGTCATATTGGCGCTGCGAGAAGAAGTCTCCTCCGATCGCGATGATTTTCCTCTCCTCTTCCTGCGCCGAAGGAAGATAGGTCTTTGTGAGAATCTCCAGGCTTTTGTCTGTGCAATCCACCTTGCGTCCCTCTCTCGCCAACTCGAAGAGCACTCTGCGGGAACTCAGATACAGGGCGGTTTCGCAGAGATGGCTCTCAGAGAGGGCCCCCAGTTTGGCCATCCGGCGGCACAGCTCCATCCTCGCCCCCGCGTACCACGGGTACGTCGAGATGACCGCAGACAGCTCTTCCGGAGAGAGAGTATGTATGTCGGCTCCGTTTACCATTGTGCGACGGTGGCATTGAAGAGGTCTTCCACAATCTTTTCGATTATCTCCGTCGTGAGCCCGGCCTCCACGGAATCAAGCGAGAGCGTGGAGTCGTAGTCCGAATATCCGGAGAAAGTCTTGTCCGTAAAATCGTCCTCCGGATATTTCCTGTTGGTGAAGGTCACCTTGACAGTTATGGTCAGCCTGTTCTTCGCCGCCACGTCTCCTGCGGCAATGGCGGAGGCGGCCACCGAATACCCCGTCACCTCTCCGGTGATTTCCAGATCCCCGTCAGTGTCCACCTGTTCAAGACGGGTCATCCGGCGGAAGCGGGTGCGGACCGCTTCGGTGAGCTCATTGCTCAGGGTAGGGTTGACCTTGAGGGCCTTGTATTCGAAGTAATTGATGGTTATGGTGTTCACATCCGGCTGGATGGAGGTGCCGGAGAACGAGTAAATCCCGCAGGAACATACTGAAACCATCAGGAGCGCTATGACCAGAAATCTTCTCATTTTCCCTTCTTTTCCGCTAAGCGGCGATAGATTGTCCTTTCCGAAATTCCGAGTTCGGCCGCAGCCGGCTTCACCTTGCCCCCGTGCCGGGCGAGGCATTTTTCAATCATGTCGTCCTGTGACTCTTTGAGCGGTTTGATTTCGGGCTCGTAGGTGCTTTCGGGCTCGTCCCCGCTTTCTTTTTCCGAATAGCTCGACAGGTCTATGAGCTTCGGGGCGATACCGCTCTGCTGCGGTCTTGGTGAGGACGCCTTCAGCTCTTCAACCGTTTCTTTCAGCGCGTCCACCTCCTGCTTGAGATAGTGGAGAGCCTTTATCAGCTGCTGCTTCTCCTCTTCCGACAGAGATCCCCCGTCTTCTCCGCGCGAGGTGACCATGAGCGCCCCCTGCTCCTGCGGGATGTACTTGGCAATCGTCTCCCGGCCGAGTTCAATCCTTTCGGAAGAGGGGCCGACCGGTCCGGACTCGAGCGCGGTCACCGTTTCCGCTATGTTTTTCAGCTGACGGATGTTTCCGGGCCAGCGGTATGAGGTGAGCTCGCCTATCGCTTCGTGGGTCAGGCTGACCTTGCAGAGCCCGTATTTCTCGGAGAAATCCGAGGAGAACTTGCGGAACAGCAGATAGATGTCGTCTTTGTTGCGTTCGCGCAGGGCGGGCATCTTTATCTGTATTCCGGACAACCTATAATATAGGTCTTCGCGGAACTTGCCCGTAGCGACCGCGTATGACAGGTTGACGTTGGTGGCGGCGATGATTCTGACATCCGTCTTCTCGACTTTGGAAGACCCCACCTTGATATACTCCCCGCTCTGGAGGACGCGCAGCAGAAGCGCCTGCGTCTCCTTCGGGAGTTCTCCTATCTCGTCCAGGAAGAGCGTCCCGCCGTCGGCCTCTTCGAAATATCCCTTTCGCTCCCCGATGGCTCCGGTGAACGCACCCTTCTCGTGGCCGAAAAGTTCCGCATTTATGGTTCCTTCCGGAATCGCCCCGCAGTTTACGGCAAGATATTTGCCGGTTCGTCTGCGGCTGAATTGATGTATAATCTGTGGAACAGCCTCCTTGCCGACGCCGCTCTCTCCCGTGATGAGGACCGTCAGGTCGGTGGGGGCCACGGCTACGGCTGTTTCAAGGGCGTGAACCAATGCCGGGTCGTTGCCGACGATGTCGAACTTGTTCTTTAACCTTTGCAGATCTTGTGCGTCCATATTTAGCAAAGTTAAGTATTTTTCCTTATTTTTGTAGGAATTAAAAATCAAGATTACGAATATTGTTTATTACTGTTATGAAAAAGATTTTTAAGATTTTTGCGCTTTGCGCTCTTGTGGTCGCCGCAGCATCCTGCTCCAAATCGAGGGCGGAGCAGATGAAGCTTGTGGAGAACGTGAAGGTGAACTGCACCCCTGAGGTGCTCGCTCTTGTCGGAGACAAGATTTCGGCGGATATCACCGTCACCTATCCGGCCAAGTATTTTCACCCGAAGGCCATTTTCGAGGTGACCCCGGTTCTTGTGTATGAAGGCGGGGAGCAGGCCGCTCAGACTTTCACCTATCAGGGAGAGAAGGTTCAGGACAACTTCACCGTCGTTGCCTACGACGGCGGCACCGTCAAGGAGAGTGTCTCTTTCGAATATGCCGAGGGAGTCGAGAAGTCCTACCTTGAGCTTCGCTGCGTCGCTTATTATAAAGGTAAGCCGATCGAGATTCCTGCCATCAAGGTGGCTGACGGCTGCAATGTGACGCAGACGCTCGCCACGACAAGCGGAGAGTATGGATTCAAGAAGGACGCATACCAGGAAGTCATCAAGGAGAGCGCCGAAGGTCAGATCCTCTACGACTACAACTCAGCCAATGTCAAGAACAGCCAGCTCCGCTCCAATTCAGTGAAGGAGCTTCAGGCGGCTCTCGAAGAGATTGAGGCCGATCCGCGCTACACCGTGACCGGAACCAAGATCGTCGCCTACGCTTCCCCTGAAGGAGGCCAGGAGTACAATGCCAAGCTTTCCGACAAGCGCGCCGCCTCTGCAAAGAAGGCATGGAAAAAGGTGACCGGAGGCATGGATGCCGACAATCTTGAAGTCAAGAGCATGGGTCAGGACTGGGAAGGTTTCCAGGAGGCCGTGCAGAAATCCGACATCTCCGACAAGGAGCTTATCCTCCGCGTTCTCTCGATGTACAGCGACCCGGCTGTCCGCGAGAGCGAAATCAGGAACATGTCTCAGGTCTATACCGAGATCAACAAGAACGTCTTCCCTGAGCTTCGCCGCGCCCGCTTCATCGCCGATGTCGATTATCGCAACTTCTCCGATGCCGAGCTCGAGGAGCTCTCCCGCAAGGCGATTGACGTGCTTGACGAGGAGGCTCTCCTGAGGGTCGCCGCGAAGTCCGACGATGCTGCACGCAAGGCCGAGCTTTACAAGGTGGCTGTCGACAAGTTCGGTTCAGACAGGGCCAACTTCAATCTCGCAGTGCTCTCTCTCAATGCCGGGAAGGTTGATGATGCCGCCAAATATCTTGCCGCCGTCAAGAATGCTGACGCCGACGTTGTCAACGCCAAGGGCGTATGCGAGCTCCGCAAGGGCAATTACGATGCCGCCGCCAAGCTCTTCAAGCAGGCCGGCACTCCGGAGGCCAAGGCCAATCTCGGTACCATAAGCCTTCTTCAGGGCAAGTATGCTCAGGCCGCATCCGAGCTTGCAGGGACCGGCAGCCACAACACCGCCGTCGCCTACATCCTCAGCAATCAGCTTGACAAGGCATCCGAGGCCATCACCTGCAATTGCGCGAGGAGCAATTACCTCCGCGCCATCATCGCGGCCCGCAAGGGTAACGCTTCCGATGTGGCAAAGTACCTTGAAGTCGCCAAGAAGAGCCCGGCATTCAAGGCCCGTGCAGAGAAGGATGTCGAGTTCGCCAACTACAGGTAGTCGATATTTTTTGCAAATAGTTTAATTTTGCTTATATTTGCAGCCCCCGATTTTGTCGGGGGCTTTTATAATTTTTGTTAACAACCATTTATGCCAACAATTCAACAATTGGTTCGCAAAGGACGCGAGGTCATTGAAGTCAAATCAAAATCTCGTGCGTTGGATGCTTGCCCTCAGAAGCGTGGCGTATGCCTCAGGGTTTATACTACGACCCCGAAGAAACCTAACTCAGCGATGCGTAAGGTTGCCCGTGTACGTCTCACCAACTCAAAAGAGGTCAATGCCTACATTCCTGGCGAGGGCCACAACCTCCAGGAGCACTCCATCGTGCTCGTTCGCGGAGGACGTGTGAAGGACCTTCCAGGTGTACGTTACCACATCCTTAGAGGAGCTTTGGATACCGCCGGCGTTGAGGGACGCACACAGTCCCGTTCGCTCTATGGCGCCAAGAGGCCAAAGTAATTGCCTGAAGGATGGTTTAATTATTAATTTTTTCAAGTAATGAGAAAAGCAAAGCCTAAGAAGAGGATTCTACTTCCTGATCCTAAGTTTCACGACACGCAGGTTACCCGCTTCGTGAACAATCTTATGTTGCAGGGGAAGAAGAGTATCGCGTATTCTATTTTTTACGATGCCATTGACATGGTAGGCGAGAAGGTGAAAGATTCTGACAAGGCTCCTTTAGATATTTGGAGGAAGGCTCTCGAGAACGTGACCCCTCAGATTGAGGTGAAGTCACGCCGTATCGGCGGTGCCAACTTCCAGGTGCCTACTGAGTTGCGCCCGGAGAGGAAGATTTCGCTTTCGATGAAGAATATGATTGCCTTCGCCCGCAAGCGTTCCGGCCACTCAATGGCTGAAAAACTTTGTGCAGAGATTGTAGCCGCCTACAACAACGAAGGCGGTGCATTCAAGCGTAAGGAGGATATGCACAAAATGGCGGAAGCCAACAAGGCGTTCGCACATTTCCGTTTTTAGTTGATACCGTCAGATGGCAGCAAAGAGAGATCTTAAATACACAAGGAACATCGGCATCATGGCTCATATTGATGCCGGCAAGACAACGACATCCGAGCGTATCCTCTACTACACCGGCAAGACACACAAGATCGGTGAGGTTCACGAGGGTGCGGCGACAATGGACTGGATGGTTCAGGAGCAGGAGAGGGGTATCACCATTACCTCCGCCGCCACCACGGCTTTCTGGCACTACAACGGGCAGGTTTATCAGATCAACTTGATCGATACTCCGGGCCACGTTGATTTTACTGTCGAAGTCGAGCGTTCGCTTCGTGTCCTTGACGGCACTGTCGCCACGTTCTGCGCTGTCGGCAGGGTACAGCCTCAGTCTGAGACCGTTTGGCGTCAGGCGGACAAGTACCGTGTTCCGAAGATTGCCTATGTCAACAAGATGGACCGCGTCGGTGCGGATTTCCTCGCCTGTGTTGAAGAAATCAAGACCAAGCTTGGCGCTACCGCCGTTCCGATTTGTCTTCCTATCGGGTCTGAAGAGAAGTTTCAGGGCATCATTGACCTGATTGCCAAAAAGGCTATCATATATGATTCAGGAGATGAACTGGTCAACTACAAGATAGAAGACGTTCCAGCCGATATGCAGGATGCAGTCGCACTTTGGAGGGACAAGCTTGTCGAGTCCGCCGCAGAGTGTGACGAGGCTCTGATGGATAAATATTTCGAAGATCCGGAGTCCATCACGGACGAAGAGATTATCGCTGCGCTCCGCAAGGGTACCATCGCAATGCAGATTGTCCCTGCCTGCTGCGGCTCATCATTCAAGAACAAGGGCGTACAGTTCCTTCTTGATGCCGTGATGCGCTATCTTCCGTCTCCTCTTGATATCGGCGACACCAAGGCCACCAATCTCAACAACGGAGAGGAAGTGGATCTCAAGCCTGCGGCGGACGCTCCGTTCTGCGGACTTGTATTCAAGATTGCCACTGATCCTTTCGTGGGCCGTCTGGCTTATGTGAGGGCTTATTCAGGACACCTTGACGCTGGTTCTTATGTGCTCAACACGCGTTCCGGCAAGAAGGAGAGGGTCGCCCGTCTGTACCAGATGCACTCCAACCACCAGAATCCTATCGATTTCGTGGAGGCCGGTGACATCTGCGCCGCAGTCGGATTCAAGGATCTCCGCACGGGAGACACCATTTGTGCCGAGAACTGCAATTTCGCCCTCGAGTCCATGGAATTCCCGGATCCTGTGATCGGTATCGCCGTGGAGCCTAAGACTCAGAAGGATCTTGACAAGCTCGGGATGGCTCTTGCAAAACTTGCGGAAGAGGATCCTACGTTCACCGTCAAGACAGACCATGACACGGGTCAGACCGTCATCAGCGGTATGGGTGAGCTTCACCTCGACATCATCGTGGACCGTCTTCGCCGTGAGTTCGGCGTGGAGATCAATCAGGGTGCGCCTCAGGTCAACTACAAAGAGGCCGTCACCACTCCTGTCCAGCATCGCGAAGTGTTCAAGAAGCAGACCGGTGGCCGAGGCAAATTCGCCGACATCATCGTCGAGATCGGGCCTGCCGACGAGGGCAAGGTCGGACTTCAGTTCGAGAATGTCGTCAAGGGCGGCAATATCCCTAAGGAGTTCATCCCTTGCGTTCAGAAGGGTTTCGAGTCGGCTATGGCCAACGGCGTTCTCGCCGGATACGAGGTTCCTTCACTCAAGGTCACCCTTATCGACGGTTCCTTCCACCCGGTGGATTCAGACCAGCTGTCATTCGAACTTGCGGCGCGTATGGCGTTCAGGCATGCCTGCCCTAAGTGTCATCCTGTTCTTCTCGAACCGATCATGAATCTTGAGGTTGTTACTCCTGAGGATTACATGGGTGAGATTGTCGGAGACCTCAACCGTCGCCGCGGACAGATTGTCGCGATGGACACCACCTCCAACGGTGCGCGTATCGTCAAGGCTTTTGTCCCTCTCTCCGAGCAGTTCGGTTATGTGACTGTGCTCCGTACTCTGTCATCAGGACGTGCTACCAGCACCATGTCGTTTGACCACTATTCCGAGGTTCCGGCTTCAATGGCCAAGGACATCGTTGAGAAGAGCGGCTACAAGCTCCCGTCTGACGACGAATAATTAACAAATTAGATTAGTAAAAAGGTCATTTTCAATATGAGCCAGAAAATTAGAATAAAACTCAAGTCTTTCGATCACATGCTGGTGGACAAGTCCTCAGCCAAGATCGTCGAGACTGTGAAGGCCACAGGCGCGAAAGTGAACGGTCCGATTCCTCTTCCTACCAACAAGAAGATTTTTACGGTCAACCGCTCCACTTTCGTCAACAAGAAAGCCCGTGAGCAGTTTGAGCTCGATTCTTACCGCAGGCTTCTCGATATCGAAGAGTCCAACGCCAAGACCGTTGACGCTCTTATGAAGCTCGAATTGCCTTCAGGTGTTGAGGTAGAGATCAAAGTCTGATATCAGGCGGTATCAAGACCGCCTGTCCGGTCCCTTAGCTCAGTTGGTTAGAGCACCTGACTCATAATCAGGGAGTCGCAGGATCATGCCCTGCAGGGACCACATACGGAGAATTGCCAAGCTTGCTTTCGTGCAGGCTTGGCAATTCTCTTTTGTCATTTTTTTTGAATTTTTGCCGAAAAATAGGCCTCTGGTGTGCCCGTGAGGCACATAAATTCGGAAAGCAGTGTGGTTTTTGTATAGTTGATTAATTCTGCGTATAATTGCGCAAACAACCAACAGCAATGCTTGACACTCTGGGTACGATAGTTCTCATTCTGCTGCCTTTCTATCTTCTGTATAGTCTGATAAGGTGGATAGTCCGCAGCATCGCCCGCTTTGTGCGATATGTGTCTTCGGGCAGGATGGACGCGGACCGAAGGGCCCGCAGCCTGCGGAACTATGAGCGGAGGTCACGCAGACTCGACAAGGCCCTCAAGGAGGGCAGCGTTGACCACGACACCTATGTGAGGGCGCAAATCTGGCTTGAAAAGCTGCGGGATTTCTGACACTCTATCTCCAAAAAACAAGCTTCCCTCTTTTTACACATCACCTAATTGTCTTTCAACGCTTCTATCCGTTCAGAAGACAGTCCCGTGGCAATCCCTATCTGCTCAAGCGGGACACCCATGATTCATAAAAAACAGAAAATTCGGGAATGATTTTTTCACGCCGTGAGATGCCGTGAGGTCTGATACTGCGTCAATAAAAAAATTCTTTCCGAACCTCCCTCCCCTTCAAGGAGCGAGTCGGAAAGATGGGAATCAAAGTCGCGGAGAGGACGAGATTCGAACTCGTGGTACGGAATAACCCGTACGTCAGTTTAGCAAACTGGTGGTTTCAGCCACTCACCCACCTCTCCTGAGGTCCCGCTTCTGACTGCAAGCGGGACGACAAAGTTACAACAAAAACTTTGTTTTGCAAATATCTTTTACTTTCAAAGATGC
>CAVHNN010000048.1:0-11608 GCA_963637465.1 Paludibacteraceae bacterium | reverse complement strand
GCACGGCGCGCAACATCAGCATCGGCGACGGCACGAACACGGGGACGGCGGTCAGCGTGGACGGCTCGGCGGCGGTGACGCTCAAGCTCCCGGGCACGATAAAGGCCAAGTTCGTCAGCAGCACGAGCAGCGCCGCCACCAGCTTCCTTATGGGTGACGGCTCGGTGACCACCAAGAAGAACCTCACATCGGTGTCCCACTGCGGATACACGAGCACGGCAGTCGACGCCCTCCTTGTCCCGACGATGAACACGATAGCCTACTGGAACGGGGCGTACAATTCTTCCGGGAGTTCAAACCTCGCCTATTGCAGCAAGGGCGCGTTCGGGACGTTCGCGGCCAAGAGCTCCCTCGCGTTCTCCGAACTGACATCCAAGCCAACCACTTTGAGCGGGTACGGGATAACGGATGCAGTGAATACAAGCAATCAAGGACAGATACTCACGGCGACAACGATAGATGCCTCTGCTCTGGACGCGGACACCTGGTATCCAGTATTAATGGGTTTATCTATGAGAGGTGCGGCGTATCATTTTGAGATAACAAACGCCCTCGATTCAAATAAGCCGTCGTGGGCAACGCACAGCAGGGGTTTCACCTGCAAGAAGATATGGGAGGTGTACGGTGACGGGTGGGGCACTGTCCCTGATGTAGCCCGTAGGATAATCACATCCTTATATAGTTTTGCCAGTCTCGACCCTGTAAGGGGTATCGGACAGCTGACGAACAGCTCGAATGAGTATGTCTATGTGAGAGGGGGCGGTAAATACTATTTCCTGTGTTCAAGGAACGTGGTTCCGACCCTTGTGACGGAAAGCAAAACCATCTCTTCACAGACAATCGCACCTACCACCACAACACCTGCGGCGATTTCCCGAACCCTCCCGGGCGGGACACTGACGGGAAGCGGCGCGGTATTGAACATAAACTCCACCAGCAGCAACTCTTGGATTTATTTCCAAGTAAACGGCACCAATAAGGCAGCCACCGGATATTATAGCGGTCTTGCCTTTTTAGCGAACGAGAAAACTTATGCCCGCATAGGCGTGACTGATGCCGGAGTGCCGCAGTATTGGACGGCAAGTACAGGTGTCGGCAGCGGCGGAACCCTGTGGCACGCGGGGAACTCCAACCTCTCCACGGTGGACTGGAAGTGCAAGGCCCTCACGGCCGCATCGACCATCACCGCCACGGGGGCCATCTCCTCGTCCACGGGCATCTACTCCTCCGGTTATGTCTCCGCGAGGGGGCAGGACACGAGCTCCGACATCGCCCTCAAAAAGGACTTCTCGCCCGTCGGCAACGCCCTCGAATACGTCAAGGGCACGCACTACACCCGCTTCAAGTGGAAGGACGGCGGCGGGGAGAGCATAGGCATCATCGCGCAGGAGGAGGAGAAGCGGGAGTACGGCTTCCTCGTGAGAAGACACGATGACGTGGGACATCTGACCTACGACTACGCGGCCTCCACGGCCCTCTTGGGTGCCGCCCTGCAGGAGGAGGACAGGAAGGTGGAGGAACTGAAGACACGAATCACTGAACTTGAAAACGAAATAAAAAATCTGAAATTATGCCGATAACAACTGACGGAAAGATGACGGCCCCATTGGGGGTGAAGGCGGTGGCCAACTACTTCGGAGTGTCCACCGACGTGTTCTCTGCCTGCACGGCGGGGACGATAAACAAATGGGCGAAGCACAAGCCGATTGCTCTGGCTTCGATGGGACTGGCGGACACGCCCGCGAGCCTCACGGCGGATGACAAGAAGGCCGCGAACTACGGGCTGACGTACAAGAGCGTGACCGCCGCCGACAGCTCCGAACTCCCGACCGCGATAGCGCAGGTGTGCGGGAATGACGGGCTGTGGACGTATACCAAGCCCGTGGCGGGCAAGGACTGGGCGAGACTGGACGACTTCCTCAATCCGGACGGGTGGGCCGACAAGACCGGGTACGACCCGGATGCGGCAGCTCCCTGCGTAAGCTCGGACATAGAGAAAACCTTTCCTACGGCACCCACCGGGACGGGCATTGAGGTGGATTTCACGGAGCGCGGCGCAACGGACTACCCGGGGCAGATACGGTTCAACGAACTGGGAATCTTTGCCGAGGCGCTCGGACAAAGCTATCTCTGCCTTCTGTTCAAGTACGGCTCGGTGTGGTATCTTGTCTTCTCCGAAGACACGGTGGGCAATCTGGTTGACTGGAACAGTTCCGACCCGTTTGCGCGGCTTGTCCTCATCACCGACCCGCTCTTCACGCCGTTCAGCTCCATCCCGAGCGGAACGGAGCGGAGTTTTTTCGGCTACCTCTGCCTCATCGACCTCAACGAGGCTTTCCCCGGCGGGGTGCCTGATTATCCCGGCAAGTGCCTTGCACTGTCCGAGATGGACCCGTCCCCCGCGTACACGGTGTATTCCCTCCCGTTCTCGGATATGAAATACTCGAAGGGGACTTTCAAGGTGTCTCAGTCGGGCGGTGTGTCCGCGCTGGAATACACCTACGGAATCTCCGTGGGAACAAGCAGCACGACCATAACCATCACCGTTGCCAACAACACAACCACAGTACGCACCATTTATGAGATGTTCGTGTACATTATGTCTTGGGACGTTTACTTCGATGGCGGCGTGGATGTTAACGAGAAGGTGAACACGGAATGGATTGAGGAGGGGGTTAAATACCCGGAAGGAATCCAAGCTGACGGTATGTACGGCGAGGGGGTGTATGCGGCCTATGGAGCGGCTTTCTCGACGGCGCAGACCATAGCGGCAGGGGCGACCAAGACCTTCACTGTCACATTCAACAGCGTAACGGATGCGTTCAATATGCCCTATAACGAAAACGCAAAAGTGTATGGCTGCGCCCGCGATTCCGTGTCCACCACGATGAACGGACGAAGAACCTTCTAACGCCTATGCAGCGCAAGGATAATAAGATTCTCCGTCCGTGGCCCGAGGGGCTGCGGGTGGAGAGCTACGTCCAGTCAAGATACGACTTCGCCGACATCGCGAGGTGGTGTCTGAACGTCAAGGGGGGCATCACGGACATCGTCCTCTCCATCACCGACAACCCCTCTCTCCTGCGGAAGTTCTCCGTGGGGGACGGATACGACCTCCGGGCGGCGGTGTTCCCGTCATCCGCCGCCCACTTCTATCAGCTCATCACGGATAACCCCACCCCGGAGATGATTGTCCACGAATGCGTCCACCTCTGGCAGTTCGAGCGGGGAGACCTCGTCAGGATGCCCGACCGGTCGTATCAGTGGAAGGGGGAACTCTGGCCGAAGGACGCCCCATACCGCTCAAGGCCGTGGGAGCAGGAGGCGTTCGCATTGCAGGGGAAATGGTGGAAAGAATACCGGAAAAACCTATTGTAGAACTTCAAATAATTAAGTATATTTACAATCAAATCATTCGATTATGGAAAGAACAAATCAACGTACAGCCTACACCCTCACCGGCGAGGGGAGCGGCTACAGCTGGCTGCTGGAGGTCACCCGTCACATCGACGGCTCGCAGTTCTCAATGAGCGGCTCGATGAGCGGCTCCGGTTCGCAGTGGTGGGTGAACTACTCCGTCTCGGGGGAGACGGTCAACGTGAGCGTGAGCGGCCCGGAGGCGGGCGCGGCGGAGGCCACGGCGGCGCTCAAGGCATTGGCGGACGCGGAGAGGGCGGCAAACGGGGAGGAGGCGTGATGAGGAACCTCGACGTCATCACACTCGCCAACGCGGGTGTCATGCAGGCCACGGGCTACACGCTCAAGCCTGCGGAGGCCTATCAGCTCTTCCTGCTCAAGAAGCAAATCGGCAGGGCCGTGGAGGCCGTCCGCGAGGCGGAGCAGAGCCTCGTGCGTGACGCGGGCATCGACGACCCGGCGGCGTTCGACGCGAGGACGCAGGAGCTCTCCGGCAAGGGCGAGCTCACGGAGGAGGAGCGCAGGGAGCTTGAGGAGCACAGGGAGAAGCTCGTCCGGCTGAACGGGACGCGCAGGGCCCTCTACGAGGACGAGGCGGACATCAAGGTCAGCCCCATCCCCTATGAGGCGTGGTTCGCCCTCCAGCAGGAGAACGCCAAGTCCAACGTCTTCGGCGGGGACTCGGAAACGATACTTGAAAACATCTTCTGGAAAGCTCCGGAGGAGGGGGCTGAATCATGAAAAGGAAGGACGTTCTGACGATAGTCTTTTTCGCCCTCATTCTGATATGCATCATCGTCCACGCCTCAGTGTGGAACGGCGTGGCCCTCGGCAACCTCCCGAAGGCCTATGTGTTCTTCTCGTTGGTGAACCTCATCGCGGAGGGCTTCGGGCTGAAGCTCATCCGGGACAGGTACGTCAAATGAGCTGTTTCATCTTCCACGGGGGCGGGCGACCGTCCCCTTTCATCCTATGAACTGGACAGAGATACTCACCGAACTCGTCACCTTCTTCCTCGGCGGAGGGATAGCGTCCTTCGTGACCGTCAAGGCCACGCGGCGCAAGGCCGTGGCGGAGGCGGACAGGGCGAAGACCTCGGCGGAGCACGACCGGCTCGACCTGCACCAGGACCAGTACGACTATGTCAACGCTCAATTGAGCAAGATTCAGCAGGAATACTACGACCTCGCCTCGCGCTACCGGGAGACGATGACGGCGCACCTGCTGGAGATCGACGGCAAGTGCAACGAGATAGCGGAGCTCAAGTCGAAGCTCACCTACTTCAAGGGTCTGAGGTGCTATCAGTCGGACTGCCCCTCGCGGGTGAAGGACAGCCCTTATCGAGACCACGCCAAGAGTAACAAAACAGAGATATGAGAAAGATACGAATAGGCAAAGACATCAGCATCGCGTGGACGGTGCTGACGGACGGGGAGGAGGTGAGCCTGGAGGGGCGCGACCTCACCCTCATCCTCTCGGACAAGTACTCGCGCCGCCGTCTGGACTTCGAGGCGGACGGCGCGACCCTGCGGTTCCTCGTGCGGGGCGCAGACCAGAAGGTCATCGGCCAGTACGGCCTCACCCTCTGGGAGAACAAGGGGAAGGACGGGCAGACGGTGGTGGACAGCTGCCCGGCGTTCACCCTCGTGGGCAGCACCTCCGAGGAGGGGTGGAGCGGCGACAGCCGCCCGAGCCTCGACACGGAGACGGTGGAGCTGGACACGGCGCGGCTCGACCGCGTGGTGCCGTGGCCGGACACCGTCCGCTCGTCGGACGTGTCCTTCATCGTCTCCCTGACGGAATCGGAATACGAGGCGCTCGACCCGAAAGACCCGAAGACCCTCTACATCATCTTCAAGGACGATGAGGCTTGACGGGATAGCGGGCGCGGCCGTCGGAAGCCGGCGGGCCGTGCGGGTGATGTACGGCGGGACGCGGATGTGGCCCGCGACGGTTCCCTTCCTGGAGCTGTCCCCGGACAGGATATGGCTCCTGCGCTCCAACGACTGGACGGAATACGTGGAGCTGCTCTCCAACGTGACGTGGGACGTGAAATGACAACCCTTTTTATTAACCTTTTTAATTTCTTATCATTATGGCAAAACCAGCTTGGCTAACAGTCAGCCCGACCAGCGGCTCGGGCAACGGAACCCTCTCCAACACCGGTCTCGAACACACCGGCCGCGTGCTTCGGACGGGAACGGTGACGGTCACGGCGGAGGGAGTCTCCGGAACGCAGACCTACACCGTCAACCAGGAGCCGAAACCGGAGTTCTGCTCGTTCGACAACGGGGCTTCGATGTCGGTGTCCAAGGACGGCGGCACCGTCAAGGTGCAGGGCAAGTCCAACTCGACGGCCCTCACCTTCGCCTTCGTGGGCGACGTGACGGACGTGGAGATACCCGCGACCTATTCGGCGGCGGGCGTGTCCACCGGCAACGGGGAGGCCATCGACGGCGACCCGGGCGCGACGGCGCAGTTCAACTTCGAGATCGACCTGGTCATCCCGAAGAACGAGACCATCGAGGCCATCACGAGGACGCTCAAGGTGTCCAACGGCGCGAGCATCAGCGCGCAGATAGAGCTCAACCAGACCGAGGGCGACGCATACCTCAAACTCGACAAGGCGGCCATCACCCTCGGATGGGAGGGCACCGTCGCGCAGAGCGTGGGCGTAAGCTCGAACACCTCCTGGACCGTGGCCTGACCGTATGGCCGGAACTCTCACACGGCTCTGGCCGGACAACAGCGGTGATACCGTCTCCGTGTCCTTCACCGGGCGCGGGGACGGGACCATCACCGTCACTTCAGCCCCCTGCGAGGGGTGCGACCGTTCCCTGCCCCTGTCCGTGGAAGCGGAGGGCGCGGAGGGCGTGACGCTCACGGTCTCGCAGACGGGACGCAGGGAAGCGTTCGGCGGCGCGGACGGGGACTTCCTCCTCTCCGGCGGCGGGACGTTCAACGTATTGAAATCCTTATAAGAAAATGTCATACAATTCAAAATACACCGGCTCGCAGGTGGAATCGCTGCTCGACGCGGTTCCCGGCAAGCAGGACGCGCTCGTGAGCGGGGAGAGCATCAGGACGGTCAACGGGCAGTCCCTGCTGGGCTCGGGGGACATCGCCGTCGGCGGCACCGACATCTACGAGACCGTCCTTGTCACCCTCGCGAGCAACCAGACGCAGCCGGACGCGTCCCTCGTCGGGGCGGCGGTGCGCGTGAAGTACTCCGACGTGGACGAGGCGCAGGAGTGGCAGGGCGAGGCCCTGTCCTTCAAGGTGCCCACGTCCCTGCCCTACACCGTGGAATACCCGGAGGTGGCGGGCTACCTCAAGCCCGATGACCCCGCGTCGCGGACGGCGGTGGCGGGCCGCCTGCGGGAGCTCACCGCCACCTACAACCGGGAGGCCGTCCTTGTCTCGCTCGCGAGCAACCAGCCGTCCGACGAGTCGTCCCTTCTCGGGGCGGAGGTCACCGTGAGGAGCGGGGAGACCGTCCTGCACACGTTCACGTGGGAGGGGCGGGCTCTCGCGTTCGGCCTCGCCTTCGGGACGGAGTATTCCGTCGAGGCGTCCGCCATAGAAGGGTATCAGACCCCCTCCGTCCGGACGTTCACCGCCGGGCAGGCGTCGAGGGAGGTGTCCTTCGAGTACCTCGCGGAGGTGGTGACCGTCACCCTCGCCTCCGACGACGGCACGGACGTGACGGGGCAGACGGTGACCGTCAACGGGGTGTCCCACGAGTACGCCGCTCCAGTCAGCGCGAAGGTGCCGTTCGGGACGGAGTACTCGGTGTCGGTCAGCGACAGGGACAGCTACACCACGCCTGCGGCGCAGACGTTCACGGCGGGGCAGTCCTCGCGTGCGGTGACGATGACCTACGCCTACTGCCCAATCAAGTACTCCTACATCACCCTCAACCAGGGCATCACCGACCCGGCGGGGATGATTGGAGGCGACGTGAACGGCGAGGTCATCCAGTGGATACGGGCCAACTCCCACAGGGTGCTCGGCAAGTACACCGCCGCGGGGACGATGACCTACTGCCGCCTCAAGGACGACGACGGCACCAAGTACCACGACGGCACGACCGCCGACCTCACGGGGGGCGCGGGCGACGTGTTCATGAAGCTCCCGCAGTTCTGGTACAAGGCCGAGGAGACCTCCGCGGACGTGTGGCGGATAGGCTTCGCCGACGGCAGGCCCGACGACACGTGGACGGAGTGGTCGGGCAGCGACCTCATCGGTGTCTACGAGGCCTACAACACCGGGAGCAAGGTGTACAGCCGCAGCGGCGTGGCCTCCACGGGGAGCGTCTCGCAGGCGAACTTCAAGTCCTACGCGAGGGCGCGGGGCGAGGGCTTCTCCATCGTGAAGTGGAGGCACCACTGCATCATGGCCTTCCTCTTCTACGCGCAGTACGGGAACATGAACTGCCAGGCGCAGTGCGGCGCGGGCACGAACTCCAACACAAAGTCGACGGGGCAGACGAACTCCCTCGGGATGACCGATACAACCGCGGCCAACGGCAACTCGATGAGCATCAACTTCTGGGGGCTGGAGAACTGGTGGGGCAACAAGTACGAGTGGGTGGACAACGTGGCCGTCAAAGACTATGTCTGGAGCGTCACGGAGGACGACGGGACGGTCCGCAAGGCGGGCACGGCCGGCTCCTCCTCGGGGTATATTACCAAGACGCTCGTAGGGGCGCATCTCGACCTCCTGCCCACGGCGGTGGGGGGCAGCGACTCCACGGGCTACTGCGACTACTACAATACCAGCTCTGGGTCGCGCGTGGTGGCCCGTTCCTACGACAACTCGAACACGAACGGCGGTGTCGCGTATGCGAACACGAACTACGATTCCTCGGACACGAACACGAACATCGGGGCGCGTCTCGCCTTCAGCGGCAGCCTCGCAGAGGCTGAAAGCGTCGAAGCGTACAAAGCGTTGAAGGCGATAGGATAAAACAAATGATATGAACAAAGGCGGAGGCGGACAGGGGTCGCGCGTGGTGGCCCGTTCCTACGACAACTCGAACACGAACGGCGGTGTCGCGTATGCGAACACGAACTACGATTCCTCGGACACGAACACGAACATCGGGGCGCGTCTCGCAAACAGTGAAAAGAAGGATGCCAACAACGTCCGCCGAGCCTTGCCAAACCCGGGGACGGGAGGCAGAAAATCACGTAGCGGACGGGCGGCGCGTTTGGTAGGAGTTTCTCGAAGAAGGCAAGCCCAACAAGCTGAAGGCATCAGGTGAAAACAGAAATGAGAAGAGAGGGGCACATCATAGAGGAGATAGTCACGGAGAGCAACCTCTCCGCGAGCTTCGACTACGTGATGCGCGGGAGGGCGCGGAAGCGTTCCCGTGCGGGGAGGTGGCTGCTCGCGCACCGCCCGGAGGTCATCGCCGACCTGCGGAGGCGCATCGGGGACGGGAGCTACCGCGTCTCGGGCTACCGGGAGTTCACGATAAGCGAGCGGGGGAAGGAGCGGACGATACAGTCGGTGCCGCTCGCGGACAGGGTGGCGCTGCACGCCGTGATGCGGGTGGTGGAGCGCCATCTGAAAAGGCGGTTCGTCGCGGACAGCGCGGCGAGCATCGGGGGGCGCGGGACGCACTACCTGCTCGACCGGATGCGCGCCGACATGCGGCGCGACCCGCAGGGCACGCTCCACGTGTACAAGTGCGACGTGCGCCGGTTCTACCAGTCCATCGACCAGGGGGCGATGAAGTCCGCGCTGCGGCGCGTCTTCAAGGACAAGAGGCTGCTCTCCGTCCTCGACGGCTTCGTGACCCTGCTCCCGAAGGGGATAAGCATCGGCCTGCGGAGCTCGCAGGCGCTGGGGAACCTGCTGCTCGACCGCCTGCTCGACCACGAGCTGAAAGACCGGATGGGCGTGAGGCATTACCGCAGGTACTGCGACGACATCGTGGTGCAGGCGGGGGGCTACGGCGAGCTGACCGCCGTCCGCGAGGTCATCCGCGAGCGGCTCGCCCGGGCGGGGCTGGAGATAAAGGGGAACGAGCAGATGTTCCGCACGGACAGGCGGCCCGTCGACTTCCTCGGCTACCTCACCTTCGGGGACGGGAACGTGCGGCTGCGGCGGCACGTCAAGCGGCGGTTCGCCCGGCGCTGGGCCCGGGTGCGGAGCCGCCGGCGGCGCACCGAGCTCATCGGGGCGTTCTACGGGATGGCCAAGCACGCGAGGGCCGCCCATCTCTTCAAGACAATAACGGGAATAAGGATGAAGGATTTTGCAGATTTCGGCCTCAGCTTCAAGGCGGCTGACGGCAAGAAGCGGTTCGACTGCCGGAGCGTCACCCTCGGCGAGCTCCAGAACCGCACCATTATCGTGGAGGACTACGAGACGGGGGTGAAGACGAAGGAGGGCGCGGACAGGTACATCGTCAAGTTCCGGGACGAGGAGACGGGCGAGGGCAAGTTCTTCACCAACTCCGAGGAGATGAAGCAGATGCTCGACCGGATACGGGAGCTGGGCGGCTATCCGTTCCGCACCACCATCAGACGGCTCTCCCTCGGCGGAGGGAAGATGAAATATTCGTTCACTTAAAAAATTAAAAATTATGGAAAGAAGACAGGGCGGCGCGGGGATAGCGGTCGCCGAGTGCATCAACCCGAGGCTCGGGAAATACCGAATCCGGTGGGACATCCGGGACGACGGGGAGGGCGGCGTGACGTTCCTCGAACGGGAGTTCCTCCACAAGCCCACCATGGACGAGGTGAGGGAGGCGGTCATCGCGGGGTACAACGCGGCGATCGACGAGAAGATAAAGAGCGGGTACGCGTACGACGGCGTTCCCGTGTGGCTCTCCACGGAGAACCAGTTCAACTACAAGGCGGCCTACGACCTCGCGGCGCAGACCTCGGGGGCGAGCCTGCCCGTGACCTTCAAGCTCGGCACGGACGCGGAGCCGGTCTACCGGGAGTTTACGGCTTTGGACGACCTCGCGGCCTTCTACACGGGGGCTCTGAAGTTCATCGGCGACACCCTCGCCGAGGGCTGGGCGTTCAAGGACGCCATCGACTGGACGGAATACGAGGAGATACTCCATGGGGACGATAAGTAGGGACTTCTCCTATTCGGAGTTCGAGCGGAGCGGGACCGCCGACCGCCACGGCATCACGAACGTCATCACCTCCTTCGAGGTGCGGGATTCCGTGAAGGCTCTCGTGATCGAGGTCTTGCAGCCCCTGCGGGACGCGTGGGGGAAGCCCTTGATGATAAACTCCGGCTACCGGTGCCCGGAGCTCAACAGGCTTGTCGGGGGCGCGGACGGCTCGCAACATCTTTTGGGCGAGGCCGCCGACGTGGCCTGCGACAATCCGTTGGAACTCGCACGGCTCGCGAAAAGGCTTGGCCTGCCCTACGACCAGATGATACTCTATCCGTCATTCGTGCATTTCTCCCATAAATTGGACGGAGGCCAGCGGGGGCAGATACTCTACAACAGGAGATACGGAGGGGACGGAGTATGATTTTCTCAATGATTTCTTTCGCGTGGGAGATGCCGTGAGGTCTCTCCCCCTTTATTGAAAAAAGGGCCGCACCCTTTTGAGATGCGACCCGATGGTATGGTAATAATGATTAAAGTCTATTTGCGGTTGCTTTCAGTTCCTCGGACAAAGATAGCAGAGATTCTTTGAACTTCAAGCGTTCCTCGTTTCGTAATATCAAAATTCGTATAAGAAAAATGAAGGATAGTTTACTCTTTTCTCTCGTTCTCATCCTGCTCCTCTGCGGGAGCTTCTTCATAGGTTATCACAAGGGCCGCGGAAACGGCCCTTATCCGCCGATGAACGTCGCGGGAGAGGTGGAATACCGCAGGGACACCGTGACCCTCGAAAAGCCCGTTCCCGTGAGCGTCTTCTACTCCGACACGGTCTATCTCCCGGTCATCGACACGGTGCGGCTGCGCGACACGCTCTATTTCGCGGCCGTGAGGGAGAGCCGGGTCTACGAGGACTCCCTTTTCCGTGCCGTGGTCAGCGGCTACCGGCCGTCTCTGGAGCGGCTGGAGGTCTTCCGGACGGAGCGGGTGGTGACGGTGCGGCGGCGGTGGGGCTTCGGGGTCGGCATCGGCCCGGGCCTTGTCATCTCCCCGGACGGACGGGCGCACTTCGGGGTCGGAGTGACTGCGGGAGTGAGGGTAGATTTTTGA
>CAVHNN010000047.1:0-11887 GCA_963637465.1 Paludibacteraceae bacterium | reverse complement strand
TTTATCACATACCAGAAACCCGTTTCCTCCTTACAGTCGAAATCATAAACATTTCTCACCAACCACCCCCCCCTACTAAGTAATTGATTAGCAATATATTTTTCAATCGAAAGTTCATCTTGAGGCCTTCCATTGAAGATCCACGAGCCTTTATAAAGGCGATATTGATTACAGCAGTTCCTCCACATTTTCAGAACAATTATTTATTGCTGGCAGGTGACACGGGTACAACGGGGGTCACCTCCCCTTTTTATACACTTTGACCATAAGCTGTGGGAAGAACAACATTCCGATCTGTCCCAAGAATGGTCTTAGGGCAGATTTCAGATATTGAGGTATTGCACCCGTTCTTAACATGCTCTTGAACATATACTTGTGAATTTCTTTGTCATATTGGTTAAACTCCAGCATCATCTTGTGATTTGACCTATAAGAGTCGCAGATACCATTAATGGCCATCTGAGACAACTTTTTGTCCTTGGTGAATTTCGAAATCCGTTTATACATGCGCACATATGCCTCAAAGTCCGTTGCGTATTTTTTGTTATAGCCTGTTTTCAGAGTGCCCATTGCACTACCGCTCCTTTTGATGTAATTGTAGACGGATTTGGTTGTATAGGAAACATTGTTTACACAACATAGATACTCCACTATGAAGAGCCTATCCTCATTGAAAGAGATGCTTTCGACGAACTGCAGATTATTCTGCCGAATAGCCTCTTTCTTGAAGAGTTTGCACCAAAGATAACCTTGATAGCCAAAATCAGTAGGCGCATACATTTCCTTTAAAGCCTGCATGGCGGTAAGCTCACCGCACCTCTGAACTTTAGGTCGCTCTATAATTGTACCATATTCGTCAGACGCACAAAAGCCCGCCATCACGAAATCCGTATTTGACTCGATTAGACAGCCAAACGTTTCCAAAGCATCGGGAAGTACAATGTCATCACTGTCCACAAAATAGACCCATTCTCCATTGGCTCTGGACAGCCCCAAGTTCCGGGCGGCACCAACCCCTCCATTATTCTTATGGAATACACGGATGCGAGTGTCTTTCCGGGCATACCCATCGCATATTGCCCCCGAATTATCCTTGCTTCCGTCATCTACGAGAATCAGCTCGAAGTCGGCAAAACTCTGCGAGAGGATGCTGTCGATGCAGCGCGGAAGGTATTGTTCCACGTTATACACCGGAACAATAATGCTTATTTGTGGATTATTCATTTGAATAATACCTCAGTTCAACCTGAAAGTCAACGAATAGATATGCCCCACAAAAATTGAGTCTTCAAACCTCTTATCAATTTTGACTGTGATTTTCAAGACTTCTAAAAATTTAAGGCTATGCAGATCTTCCTCAATCCACGTTTAATATAAATTTTAAGACGTTGCTTTTTCGAAAGTCTATTTCTAATTCTGATTCCAATTCTCTTATGAATAAACGCATATTGCATAAACCATTCTTTGTAAGGATGATTGCATTCTTTGAACCATGGCTTATCATCAAAATTATAATGGACAATGACAGGATTGCGGATTGCTTCAATTACTTTATTCCATTTAGTGAAAGAAAACTGTATCACATCGAGAGGAAGATACCAAGCTTGCTGGCAATTATAAATGTAAGGGACAAACTTAGACATATAGTTCAAGTTTCGCAGCAAGCATCCACTTTTCCAACCAATTGATTTTCAATGAAAGATTCGCAATTTGTTTAACCTTCGTTTGTTTTACTGCCCACAGCAGCAAGGCAGGAAGTTCAACGAAACAGGCTTTTTATCGCTCCGAGCATACGGCTCAGATAAAAGGCCGTGTTGTACCGCGGGAAGCCCAGAAAATAAATTTTGGTATATTCTCGCATCATGGAGAGGGAATTCTTGGCCCTATTGAGTATCGTCCTATGAGTCGTCACCGCAGAGCCGGTGCGATAGCGGCGATAATAAACTGCTGTCTTGTCAGTAAACGCAAGCTTATCAAAGTAATCAGAGATAAGAAACATAAAAAGAGAGTCCTCACCATTGCTGAAGGAGGGGTCGAACTGACGACCGTGTATGAAGCTCATCGGGATGAGCTTCATACACGGTCCGGAAAAAAATTTCCGAACCGTGGATGATAAGCTTAAAGGCGACTTATCCGACCATCTCTCGTATGCCTCAGTAATGGGATAAGGAATCTGGGAATCGGGGGCCCCGTCGTTGAAGGCATAAGGGTAACAAAGCGAGATGGTATCAGGGGCCGCTTTCGCATAGAGCTGCTGCAAGTAGGCCGACGAGACGTAGTCATCGTCATCAATGAAAGCTACGTATTGACCGCAGGAAGCGGACAATCCCATATTGCGGGCATTGGACACCCCTGGAGTGTCCGTCTGAAGCAGTTTGACGTTGATCTGCAGCATTTCACCCGCAATAAACTCCTGAAGCTGCGACAGGTAGGGCTCGCGGCAGCCATTGAGAATCACTATCACTTCGAAGAGCGACTTGTCGATGGTCTGCACGGCGAGCGAGTGCAGGCACTCATAGGTATAGGCCTGAGGCTTGTAGGTCGGGATTATTACAGAGATTTGCACAGTGCTATCGAGCTTTATATGCGGACAGGTATTGTTCGGCGACTTGGGAAATCTGAAACTTCCGGAAAGTTTCCTCGCAGTTCACTTTCACCTGCGCCAGATTATCGTAATTCAGATATTCCGTCAATGCCTGGACATACGATTCGGCTGAAGAATCTTTGGACAGAAATCCATTCACGCCGCTGGTTATGACTTCCGGGATGCCACCGACCGGTGAACAGACTGGGACGCATCCGACAGAGATGGCTTCAAGCAAGGTCACAGGCATACCTTCCCAGATGGACGGGAGGCAAAAGGCATCAGCATCGTGCAGCAGGTCTCTGACATCGCCACGCTCGCCCAAGTACTTGATTCTGTCGCACCAGAAAGGTCGAAGCTTCTCCCAGATGGCTTCATCTTGCCGCGACCCGGCAATCAGCAGGACGACATCCTTCCCGGCTTCAATGATGGTTTTAAAGGCTTCGCAAAGAACCACCTGATTCTTTGCTTCTGAAATACGGCCGGGGTGAATGAAGATTTTCGTTTGCGGAGTAATCCGGTACTCCGCCACAGTATCGGCCGTTGCCTTCCTCTCGTATGGGGTTACTCCATTGTAGATCAATGTGCTTCCGACATTATAGAGATTCGTGAAAGAGTGCTTGGACTCCTTCGATATCGTCACAGGGCTGATGAACCCCTTTCTGAATGCCAGTTTTTTGAGAGGCAGGAATTTATAATCCCACCCGGAACTCTCCTTCACGGCATCCGAATGAATCGTGTACATGAACTTCACCCTGCGATGCAGCAGGAATACCGCAAAAACATAGTAATAGAAAAAGCCGTGAATGTGCACAATATCATAGTGGCCTCGATGTATGAAGTTATATATCTTGAATATCTCCTTGACGGAGAATCCGGGTCTGGTCTTGCCCAAGTTGAACTTCTTGACCGATGGTGAAAGTTTGTGCCAGAATACAGTATCCTCAGTCGGCGTGAATATGCTGCAAACCGACACATCCTCTGTCCTGGACATCTCGTTCGCCAACGCACAAATCATCGACTCGATGCCGCCACCGTTCATTGAGGGGTGGATGTGGAGGATTTTCATGGGGCAGGGACGGGTTGATTATAGACTGATGAACTTACTACGCGACGATAATAGGAGTCCGAGTGAGTCGCGACTAACACGAAAAATGCGATAAGCCACAAGTCCGTATAAAAGACATAGAAAATTTGGTCAAAGGTGAAGATTATTCCAAAAATCAGAAAGACAACAAATTTTCTGTCTCTTGTCTGTTTGTAGTATTTCCATTGACGCTTAATGTAATAATGAAGCAGATAGCAATATAATAGCAGGCCAACGATTCCGTTGTTGGCAAACAATTCCGTAAATGAGCAATGTGAAAAATGTCGGTTATAAGAGTAATTAATATAGTTACCAGCACCTACCCCAAAAGGGAAATGTGCGCTTCCAACCTTCATTGCATCTTTCAACAAAAGCCATCTTGAATCATCTTGGATACTGCGTGCAGCTCGTACCGCCAAATAACTGTCATTATACACATCTAAAGCTATTGGCAGGAGTATAATACAAAAAGCTACAGAAGCTACTATGAATAGAGTCTTGATTTTTGCTTTTGCATTTTGAAAATACCTTTCAAACAACAATAATGCAATAAACGGAATCTGGATTATAAGCACTTGACGAGAGGCCGTTGCCAAAGCGACAAATAGACTCAGCGGAATCATTCCCAAAAATGCAATCCTCAATATTCTTTTCCATAGTCCGGAAGACAGCAAGTTAGATAACAGAAACACACACAGTGTAATATAAAATGTATAATATGCCATTGTGTTGGCGTTAAGCTTTTCGTCATTTAAACGATTTCTCTCATTTAGCTGATCCAAGAGAATCAGCGAATGATTTATCGAATAATACCAGCAACCGATATACAGAATGATGTAAGTTATATACAGGTATTTGGTCAGTCTGGCATCTCCACCATTTGCCGCCATTATGAAAATCAGCACCACGGCACCAAGAATTCTATGCAATTCCATACTGGCGGAATCAGGATACTTTGCCCAAAGAGCAGAAATCAGATCCCACACATAAATCGCCAAAAGTAATCCCTGATATCTGTTTATTACCAGTCTGCCTCTCTTCAGAAAACTTAAAAGAAAAGCGAGAGGCATTGCGATATATAGGGCTATTAAATTTAGTGAGTCTGAATTTATGTTTATAGCTGCCGCAAAGAACAAGCAGCACACTATTACCCAATTATACACATATTTACTACTGCTTGTTCTCATCTGTTCTAGATCGAATCAATTTTGCCGGATTTCCCCCAACGACAGAATAACTTGGGAAATTCTTACATAAAACACACCCACCTGCTATAATTGAACCTTTTTTAATTATCCGCCCAGGTGTCATAAGAACATCCCTTCCTATCCAGACATCATCTTCTATTACTGTCTGAAGTTTGGGGGCAAATCCTTGCTTGCACATAGGGATATCAGTACGTGAAAAATTATGGTTATGTGGCAAAATATAACAATTGGGGCCCATCATCACATATCGCCCGATTTTCGTATTGCTTGGTACTGAGCAATTAATGCCAAGACCCGACTCATCCCCCAATTCAATATCAAGCCCACTGCCAAAATTTGCCTTTCGTTCTATATTGACATTTTTCCCACAGAACCTGAATATATGACGGCAGAAAAAACAGCGCATACGCCTGCTTACCCCACCCAAGATTGGAGTATCACTACATGGCAGCCAATATGCCACTCCATAATATCCAATCAGACATATCAATTTTAAAAAGCTGAAATCTCTTCCTCTTATGTTCATATTTCTCTAATTAAACATGACCATTATATTCCATTGGATTTTTCACGTCACGATGGCATAATGCATTTACCCTCGCCACAATCAGGGCGACATAATACCTTAATTTGTCTTTTGTTGAAACCCCGGCCAAGTGCCATACTTTTGAGTCAATTTCAGGAAATATGGACAGCCACGCCTTGCTATATTTTTTTTGAATTGCCAGATGGGCAGCCTGCCGTTTCTGTTGATACTTCAGCATGAGCAGTTCTTTTGAGTATTTGTCTGTCAGGCCATAACTGTCGAAGACGGAAAGAACGATCGATACATTCCTCGTTGCTTCAACCCGATGCCTGAATTGAGTGTCTGCTATTTGGTTTTTTGTTATGGATGCGGGATTGCTATAGTAATTGTAGAGCACCTTGTTTACTATTCCGAACTTGTTTGATTTAAGAACTATCTGGAGGATTAATACCATATCTTCCCCCATAGCATACTGTGGGTATATTATACCTTCCACGTACAAAGATTTTTTACAAATCTTTGTCCATGTTGACCATGACTCCGCCATGGTCAACATGGATCGTAGAATCTCGTCCTTATCAGTATGAGTGTGATAGTATTCTTGCTGGACATTTACGCCATCTGTGGTTCTGTATCCGCAAAAGACCATATCCGCATCGATTCGCTTGGCCTCGTTGTACATAAGCTCGTACATGTCGGTCTCCACCCAGTCATCGCTGTCGCAGTGGATGATGTATTCGCCGGTGCAGAATTGTATCCCATGCCGACGAACAGCGGCCAGGCCGCTGTTCGTCGGCATCCTCACAATCCGCAAAGTCTTTTTCTCCCTCGCGAAGCGAGGTCGATATTCTTCGATAATCGCATTCAATATCTCAATGGACTTGTCTGGAGTGCAATCATCCACGAAAATGTACTCGATGTCATCCAAAGTCTGCTCGAATAGACTCCTCGCACAACGCTCTATGTATTTTTCCACCCCGTAAACGGGAATCACAACGCTAAGTTTTGGCATAATCTCGTCTATTTGAACCGATTCCGTACAATTGAGTCCACCTTGTTCATAAGCGCATATACCGGATATGTTATTATCCATATAGCCACGGCAAATCGCACACTACATTTTGATACATTAACCATCCAGGCTGTTGGCCATGGACGATCTTTGTAATGCTCAGGCTTTAATGCGGACAGAATTCGACAAGCCTCCCCGCAACAATGTCTCCAAAGCAGTTTCTCTATAAACCACAATACCAAGCCGTCCATCCTGACGGCGAACAAGGGATATTGCTGTTTGAACTCAATGCCCCGATATGATGTCCGGATAATGTCTTTAATCTGTTCATTATTGGTGGCGCTATCCGAGTTAAAGTAGTAGTTATAATATACGGAGTCAATAGCTTGCAGTCTTTCCGAGTTTAACATTACCGTCATCATGAAAATCTGGTCTTCCGCCAGCTTCAAATCTTCCTCAAAACGGATGTGGTTCTCCTGGACAATGGAATTCTTCATATAAGCCCCCCCCACACACAAATTGAAGTGCCGGTTTGTGATATAACGGGACAAATCCAAGACATCCGTTGGAACGAGCTGCTGTGTCTGCAAGATATTCCCCCTCTCATCAATTCTTTTAAAGGGAAATTGCAGCACATCTAGATGGTTCTTCTCAATAATGGAGAGACATATAGCCAAATTGTCAGCATCAATCCAATCATCAGCATCCACAAAAGTCAGATATTGCCCCTGTGCGTTGTCCAGTCCAAGATTGCGAGCAGAACTTACTCCACCATTCCCTTTATGGAAGACCTTGACCCGATGATCTCTTTGAGCATACTCATCGCAAATCTCACCGCTGCAATCCGGCGAGCCATCATCAAGCAGAAGCAACTCCCAGTCAGAATAGGTTTGAGCGATGATGCTATCAACGCATCGTCTTATATATTTCTCCGCCTTATAGACAGGAACGATTATGCTGATTTTCGGCATTGATAGAATTTGATTGGTCTTCTTTCTGTACCGGAAAAAGAACGGTTTTCCGGTCAATTTGTTCCCGTTACGTTTTTTCTGAAATTCCGACAAAATTGCTTGACTTTCACCCCATAATAAAAGACATAATGTGGGATATTATACCGTTTCCACAACTTGAAATATCGACCCTCCCTCAGTAGTAAATTATCTTCTATCGGACAGGGCAGCAATGATTCCTTGGACTCTAAAATCAAACCTTTATATAGTTTTATCTGTTCGCCGTTTTCCCGTATATATATGAGAGACACCCGCATAAAATATCCTATACAGGCCATAATGCTTCTAAAAAGAAGCTGTTGTTTTTTTTCTCCGGTTTGCTTCGGCAATAAAATGTAAGTATCCAACATCCTCTTCGCATTTTTATAAAAATGCATATTTGACTTTATCATCGAGGCCGGCGACATCGTCTGGCCGTCACGCCCAAGGCAGTAAAGATATATCGGACGCGGGAAGAAAGAACATGTCCGGGAATAAAGAACTGAATAAAAAATAAACTCTGTGTCAGTATAGCTGATACCTTCGGTCTGTTTGTAGTGATTATCCCTCAAGATGTCGGTTCGCGTGCACATTGCGTGCATTGCACGATATTTGCTTAATTCAGCTGACCCCCAATCGACATCCTCTATGTCCAAAGTCCGATTCAGATACCTCTCCGCCGGAGCCAAAGAGGATATCTCATTCGAATCGAAATCCAGTATTTTATATGGAGAAAATACGATATCGCTTTGAGCTGCATCCAAGAAGTGAATAAATTCCTCCAACGATGCCGTTTCATATCTGTCATCGGCATCACAGATTTTAAAATACTTCCCCGTGGCCTCTTTCAGCGCACGATTCACACAAGATCCGTAATTTCCGTTTTCCTTATCTATTACCTTAAAGGTCTGAGGGTAACGGTTTTCATATTCGTGGGCTATGGCAGAAGACCGGTCTTTGCTTCCGTCATTCACTACAATGACCTCCAGCTGCTCCATCCCGACATCATTTACAATGAAAGAGTTCAAGCAGCGCTCGAGCAATGCCTCCATATTGTAGGTAGGGACAACTACGGAAAGAATTTTATTCATCTCGTCTGTGTTTTTGAGTTTGAGCAAATAGATTCATCACCTGTTCAACTACAGGGGCCATATCGTAGTATTTGTACTGCGCAAGGCGACCTCCGAATATCACATCTTTTTCCTGCTGTGCCATCTGGCGGTACTGTTCAGCGAGTGCATTGTTTCTCTCATCGTTGACCGGATAATAAGGCTCCATCCCCTCTCTGTATTCCGTAGAGTACTCCTCGCTGATTACCGTCTTGGGGCTTGCATATACATCAGGCCCGAACATCTCGAAGTGTTTATGCTCGATAATGCGGGTGTAAGGCTCATCATGTGATGTGTAATTTACCACGGCATTGCCCTGATAGTTTGCGATGTTCTCGATGCGGGTTTGAAAACTTACCGTACGCCAGTCGAGTTTGCCCAGACAGCATCCGAAATACTCATCTATCGCCCCGGTATATACCAGTTTGTCTGAGTAATTTCGCCAGTCCTTATACTTGGAATTAAAGAAATCTACACCGGTCTGGGTGTCAACGCCCTCAAGGAGCCCTTCTATGAGTTTATTGTACCCTCCGATTGGAATTCCCTGATATCTGTCGTTAAAGTAGTTGTTGTCGAAAACCAGTCTCACAGGAAGCCTCCTGATGATAAAAGCCGGCAAATCCGAGCACTTTCGCCCCCACTGCTTCTCGGTATACTCCTTGATGAGTTTCTCGAAGATGTCTTTGCCGACAAGTGTCAACGCCTGCTCTTCGAGGTTCTGAGGTTCTCTGCCTCCAAGGGCACGCACAGCTTCAGCCTTTTGCTCATCTATCTTGGCTTGAGCTTCTGCCGGAGTTTTCACGCCCCACATCTGCGAGAATGTGTTCATATTGAACGGCAAATTATAAAGCCGCCCTTTATAGTTGGCCACAGGCGAGTTGGTGTAGCGGTTGAATTCCACGATGGAGTTTACGAAATCCCACACTTTCTTGTTGGAAGTATGGAAGATGTGTGCACCATATTTATGGACATTGATGCCCTCGATATTCTCGCAATAAACATTTCCGCCGAGATGCGGGCGCTTGTCTATCACAAGGCATCTCTTACCCTGCTTTTTTGCAAAATATGCAAACGTCGCTCCAAAGAGGCCGGAGCCGACTATAAGGTAGTCATACCCCATATCACACAAGTTTATTAATTAATGGTGGTTTCGTTAGCGGTCAATTTTTGAACACGGCCGCAAGTCAGGCACATAACTCACCTGCAGCGCACACGGCAAGCGTCCCCTTCTCCAACCCGTTGATTTTCAACAGGGAGCTTTGTGCTGTCGTTTAACTCTCGTTGATTATAAGGCTTACAGACCGCGGTGGCAAGACGGAGAAGTGAACGCTTACAATCTTTTCTTTCATTACACGCGCCTTTTATTTCAACTAACAAACAAAGGAACTTATTGAACCATTGTTATTTACAACTTCTTTTCTTCCTAACAAACTTAACAATGTTAAGTTTACTGCCACTTTGATAAAGAAAGAACTAAAGCAAACTGTAGTACCGGTATTTTCGTCCACCTTCATATTTCAAGATCCCCTCGGCTGCCATCTTACGTACATTTTTCCGCAGTTCAGTAAAAGGGATATCGGGCAGTCTGACGCTCATCTCCGAAATCAGACTTTTTGGATGATATCTCAAATCTTGTAGAATCAGTTCGCGCAGTCTGTATGGCTCAATGGTTTTCAGCGTCGTCGGAATATTGGCTTTCGAATTGGAAATAATATCCGGATTCACATAGTACTTGGTGCCTTTCCCGCGACCTCGCGTGAGGACTATTCCCCTAGAGCAAAGAGTATCCACATAAGAACGTAACCTATCAGTCTCCGGGAGTTGCAATTTCCGGGACAACTCTGAGGAAGAGACAATCTCCTCCTGCAATATGATACCGAACGCGATTACCGCATTCTGGCTATCCATAATATCCGGATACGCGAATTGCATATAGTCGTATATTCTGGATGCCTCTTCAGATACAATCTTCCTTTCGACCGTTACCGACACGGAGTCGTCCCCCTCGTCTACTTTAGGCAAAGTCTTTCCAAGCGACAATTGGGTCTTATACATCAAGTCGTATCCACTACCTTCACCCTCCATTATATGCAAAGCATACAACAGACGCGCCAGTTCCTTATTCCTTTTAACCGTAGTCCGAAGGATATTATTAGGCGTTACCCCTGAGGCAACCTGCCAGGGTTGGTCACAACCATCCTGTCCGGATAAATATTGATAAACACATCACCGCGAGTCGTGTATGGCCTATGCGCTATCGAGTTGCAGAGTACTTCTCTTACCACTTTCTCATCGTATGCAGGAATCTCTTTGCGCCATAAGCCGTCAGACACTTCATTGATTTCCCTCCAATCGGGGATACTGTTCCATATACTCTCCAGCAACTCATCCGGATTCAGAGAGTAGTCGTCCCACACCTGTTTGAAAACCTTGTTGCCATTCGTATCATATCGTATGAACTGCACGGTCGGACTATACAGAAGCCTTGCGCGCTGAGGCTGCGTACCGAGCCATAAGACCCCAAGATTGGTCAGGTAATGCTCGTCACCGACAAGCGAATAGTACTCCAGAATCTCGTCATCGGTCTTTTGCTTTACGAAAGCGGACACCCTGTCTGACAGCCTAATCTTATCGAGCAATCTGGACAACTTGTCTTTATCACATTGCTCCACTTTACACTTCAATGACACCTTCATTTCCCAAGAGTAAGACGGCTTGTCGGTAATGGCTCTCAGCAAGTCATCCGGAGCAATCGGCTTCCTCGCATCATTGTCCCTAATGAAATAGCCTCCCTTTGTCGTGGACGCAATAGACACCTCAGAACGAAGAATCTTTAAGTCAACATACTCCCCACCGTTCTCTGCCACAACAATCCGAGGGACTATGGCCACATTTACAGTCAGTTCATTAATACGCTTGACAACTTTCTCTGTAAGTGCTGCCGACACGCGTTGAGAAGCGGGCGGCAGTTCATCACCATCCTCTATACCGATAGCCAGATGCCCTCCCTCCCTATTTGCAAAAGCGACACAATCTTTCGCAATCTCCTCAAAATCGGCCGTATTGCCTGTCACTGACCTCAATGATTTCTTATCAAATGTCAGACACTCCCTCATACACATACACAATCAAAAGTCTTAGTTACACCTCTTTTTTCCGCACCGCCTTATTCCCCGCGCCGACATAGGACCGGATAATGCGGATAACCTTTTGACTTAGCCTCCTGTATTAAATTCCGTAATTATCACTCGTTATACTTCTCCACCATATTGAGGCAATGCTCGGTGTCGAGGAATTCGGAGTCGTGGTCGACGGTGCCGAAGTACCAGCGGAGCCTGTCAGTCTCTTCGTCGGAGAGGGCCTCGCCGGCTT
>CAVHNN010000046.1:0-12291 GCA_963637465.1 Paludibacteraceae bacterium | reverse complement strand
TCTAAATTCTATCTTTCTTTACCTCGTTTCTCTCTCAGTATTGTCAATGAACTTCGTTGTCCCCCGAAAGGGATTGCAAAGGTAGATATTATTTTCGGAAGTGCAAACTTTTTTCAGATTTTTTAAGAAAAATGTTGCTAAATTTACGGAACAGTATTTTACGAAAACTCATAACATCTTATGGAACAGATTAAAGACAGATTTTTGCGCTATGTCGCAATAGACACGCAGTCCGACGAGGAGAGCGAAAGCCAGCCATCGGCGGGGAAGGAACTCAATCTCCTCAGGCTTCTCAAGGACGAACTTGAGGCCATGGGGGTCAAGGCCGAGCTTGACAAGTGGGGCTATGTGATGGCCTCGATACCTTCCAATATCGACAGAAAAGTGCCCGCAATAGGCTTCATCGCCCATGTGGACACGGCCCCCGATGCCCCGGGAGCCAATGTCAAACCCCAGATAATCAGCGACTATGACGGTTCAGACATCCCTCTTGGGGGAGTGCCGGGACTGAGCCTGAAGACATCCGACTTCCCGGAGCTTCTCGCGCACAAGGGGGAGACCATCATCACCACCGACGGCACCACCCTGCTCGGAGCTGACGACAAGGCCGGCGTGGCGGAGATAATGGATGCGGTGCAGTACGTCGTCGGACACCCGGAATTCAAGCACGGAGAAATCAAGATCGGCTTCACTCCGGATGAGGAGATCGGACGCGGGGTGGTGAAGTTCGACGTCAAGAAGTTCGGCGCGGACTATGGCTACACGATGGACGGCGGCGAAGTCGGAGAGCTGGAATTCGAGAACTTCAACGCGGCCTCGGCCTCAGTTCACGTCCAGGGCCGCAACGTCCACCCGGGATATGCCAAGGGCAAGATGCTCAATTCCCTCATCATTGCCGGTGAGTTCATCTCCCTCCTTCCGCAAGACCAGAGACCGGAACACACACAAGACTACGAAGGCTTCTTCCATCTGGTCGGCTGCAAGGGAAGCGTCGAGGAGACCTCTCTCTCTTATATAATAAGGGACCACGACAGAGCCAAGTTCGAGAGGAAGAAGGAAGTCATCCTCGAATGCGCGGACTTCCTCAATCTCCGCTATGGGAAAGACTGCGTGAAAGTGACCTTGAAGGACCAATACTATAATATGCGCGAGCAGGTGGAGCCTCACTACCACGTGGTGGAGAAGGCCGTGAAAGCTATGGAGATGGCAGGCATCAAGCCCCGCATCCAGCCTATCAGGGGCGGTACCGACGGGGCGAACCTCTCATTCAGAGGCCTCCCGTGTCCGAACATCTTCGCGGGAGGACTCAATTTCCATGGACGCTATGAATGGGTGCCTGTGGAGAGCATGGAGAAAGCCTCGAAGGTCATCCTCAACATCATCAGCCTCTACGCCGCCTAAAAGGACCGCTTGCCGCCGTCATTTTTGAGCGTGGCAAAAATCATATAGGCACAGATTGCCACAAGCGGCACGATCGCAATCATTTCCGCTCCGGACGCTCCAGACGCGCCCGGAGTGTTCCATTCATAGAGGTACCAGTCCACCTTGGCGAATTTGAGCACGGCGGAGACGACTCCCATCAGCGCGCCGCCCGCGATAAAACCGCTGGCGATGAGGGTGCCCCTCTCCTGACGGGCCGCATTGACCGCCTTGTCCTTGCTGCGGCTGCCCACGAACCACGAGATGGCTCCGCCCAGAAGCAGAGGCAGGTTAAGGTCGATAGGAATGAACATGCCGAGGCAGAAAGCCAGAGCCGGAACCTTGAACATGGTGAGGAGTATGGCTATCACGGCGCCGATGCCATAGAGCAGCCACGGAGCATTGCCTCCGTTCATCATAGGCTGTATGACAGCGGCCATGGCGTTGGCCTGCGGAGCGACCAGAGCCCCCTCCCCGGTAAAACCGTAGGTTTTGTTGAGAATGAGCATCACACCGCCGACCGTGGCGGCCGCGACGGCTACGCCGACAAACTTCCAAGTTTCCTGTTTGCGCGGGGTCGTGCCGATCCAGTAGCCGATCTTGAAGTCCGTGATAAGGCCGCCGGCGGTCGAGAGAGCCGTGCAGACCACTCCGCCGATAATCATGGCGGCGACCATTCCGGCGTTACCCTTGAGACCGACAACCACCAGCACGAGAGCGGTGATTATCAATGTCATGATGGTCATTCCGCTGACAGGGTTGGTGCCCACTATGGCGATGGCGTTGGCAGCCACGGTGGTGAAGAGGAACGAGATGACGGCCACGATGACAAGCCCAATGATCGCCTGCCAGATGTTGTTTACCACTCCGCCGAGGGCGAAGAAGCAGAACACGGAGAGCAGGGCTATCGCTATCCCCCATACGACCGTCTTCATCGGGATATCCTGCTGCGTACGCTCGACACTGGCGGCGGAAGAGCCGTCCTTGCGGCGGAACTCTCCGGCGGCAAGGCCGACGGCGCTCTTGATGACCCCGGCGCTCTTGATGATGCCGATGATGCCGGCGGTGGCGATGCCTCCGATGCCTATGTGGCGGGCGTACTCCTTGAAAATCTGGTCGGCGGACATGTCGGAGACCGCCGTCATGACACCGGAACCCATAAGGTCAATGACCTGACCGCCCCAGATGAGATTCATAAGAGGTATTATCACCAGCCATACCAGGAAAGAGCCGCAGCAGATGATGAAAGCATACTTGAGCCCCACGATATAGCCAAGTCCGAGAACCGCCGCCCCGGTATTGAGCTTGAGCACGACCTTGGCCTTGTCCGCGACAACCTGACCCCAGTGCATCACCGTGGTGCTGAGCGTCTCAGCCCACGCCCCGAAAGTGGAGACGACGAAATCATACAGACCGCCCACAAGACCGGCGGCGAGAAGAGTCTTGGCGCTGCTGCCTCCGCTCTCACCGCTCACAAGCACCTGCGCGGTAGCCGTGGCTTCCGGGAAAGGATATTTCCCATGCATCTCCTTGACAAAGTATTTGCGGAACGGGATAAGGAAGAGTATTCCGAGGAAGCCTCCGAGCATGGAGCTGAGGAACATCTGAAAGAAATTGACGTCGAGCCCGAGTATGTAGATGGCGGGGAGCGTGAACACCGCACCGGCGACGACTACCCCGGAGCAGGCTCCGATACTCTGGATGATGACGTTCTGGGCCAGTCCGTCTTTCTTTCCGAGAGCGCCCGTCATTCCGACCGCGATGATGGCGATAGGGATGGCCGCTTCGAACACCTGTCCTACCTTGAGGCCGAGGAACGCCGCTGCGGCGGAGAAGAGCACAGTCATCAGCAGCCCCATGGTCACAGAATACGGAGTGACCTCAAGCGGCTTTTCGTCAGGACTCAGAAGGGGTTTGTACACTTCCCCCGGTTTCAACTCCCGATGTGCGTTCTCGGGCAGGCTTAGATTTTTGTTTTCTTTCATCTCTTTCTTTCTGTTTTTTGTAGTACTCTATATATTTCTGCAACAGGGCGGCATCCTTGGCCTCCTCCTTGGCGATGCGTGCGGCGCGGCGCGCCTCTTTTCTGAGGCGTCTCTCCTCCCGCTTCTTCTCCCTGGCCGCTGCGCGGGCCGCGTCTCTGGCGTCGAGCTCAGCCCAACGGGCGTCTCTGCGGGCCTTGCGCAGGGCCCTGCGAAGTTCGGCCTTGCTCATGTACTGTTCTTCTTGCTGCGGAGCGGCGACCGACGTGGAATCGGCCGCGCTTACCGCAGGGCTGTCGTCCCCGCCCTTCACGGCAACAGAATCCGGTTCGATCTTGATATCTTCCTTCGAGACACTGTCAATTGCGGCGATGTCAACCGCAGCGCTGTCGATTGCGGCGCTGTCGATTGCAGCGGAAAGAGAGTCAGTGACCTGAAGAGCTTCGGTATGCGGAGCGTTTTTGTGCGTCCGGATGGAATCTATGGCCGCATAGACGCTTGACATATAGCCGGGATAATAAACTTCCGTGTACGGGAACGTCGTGCGCGGTCTGGAACGCATTTCGAAACGGCGCGAAGAACGAAGTTCAAGCTTTGTGATGTCAGATTTGCTCTTCGGCCTGAGTTCCGGCTTCCAGACGAAGCCCTTGAGGGTTCTGTCCACCTCCGCCATCTGCGCCACCGGATAGGCGTCATTCTTGGGGTTGTCGAAATAATAGATTCTGTCCACTTCTCCATCCTTGAGGTCAGCGGACAGCATACGTGCCTCGACCTTGTTGACCGTGGCAAGCGTCTCGTTTTCTTTAAGATAGAAAAGGGCAGTCACGCCGCCGAGAGCATCGAAGCGGCGGAGTTGCGTCTCCTTGTCGAAGTAGGCCATCACCTCCGAACTCTTGATCTGGTCGAAGTGCAGGCTGTCTTCATCCACGGCTATGAACGCGTTTGACATAAGGCTCGCACGGTCCGCGCCCCAGCTCTTGACAAGCACGAAAAGACTGTCGGAGCTGTATTGTCTGCGGCCCTCGTTCCATATTATCGGATCCTTATAGAAACGGGCGATGGAGTCCAGCTCGTTGAACCGTACGGAATCACAGCGCACCTGTATGTCCCTCCTGAACAGCTTGACGTTTCCAAGCCCCGTCAAGAATCCTACTCTGGAAGTGTCCGGAGGCGGAGGCGCGGACGAAAGGCTGTCAGCAGCGGCGGCAAGAGCGTCCTGATTGGCGGCGAGACTGTCTTTCGGAGAAATTCCCCCTGTCACGGCGGAAGAGTCGAGCGGAGCTGCTCCCATCCCGGCATCAGGCGGCAGAGGGGGAACTCCGGATGTCGGGGCGATGTCGCCCGGATTCTTGGCCCTGCCCGCCCGGGAAGCCTTCGGAATATTGTTCGCCCCGTTCTGCTTGGCGGCATCCTCCTTGGCTTTCGCCGCCTGCTCGGCGGCGCGGCGGCGGAACTCCGCCACAGGGTCTCCATTTATGGTCTTGAGGCGTTCGGCTGCGGAAGAAAGCTCCCCGGCGCTGATGTCGCAACGGCGCAAAGTATTATAAATCAACGTGTCAGCCCCGAAATAAGTGGTATCGACCCGGCTGCTCTCATTCTCCTCCCACACCGCCACGGCGGCGTTGTCCCGCAGCGTCACCTGGGACAGGGTGTCCTTGTAGAAAAGGTACCGCGAAACGGCGGCCGTGCTGCGCGTGCTGTCCTGTATCTGGACTCGTCCACGCATCAGGACATCATTGGTGGCACGATAAAAGAAAAGCGTATCGCTCCAGCTCTCCTGATCACGGGTGAGCCCGTGCACGTCTCCGGAGAAGAAAAACACATTGTCAGGACGCTTGTACCAGCCTCCGGAGGCGTGGAGCATATTGTCGTCCTTCCAGAAATCTATCGGGGAGACGAATTCGGCCTTGTTGACATCGGACAGATAGTGAAGCGAGTCCGCCCGTACAAAGACGGAATCCGTGTACATGTTGACATTGCCCTCAAATGAGAAGAAGCTGCGGGCATTGAAATAATGCCCCTCATCGCTCTCGATTATCTGCCCGTCGGAACTGCGCATGGCGGCTCCGCCACGGAACACGGCCACGCTGTCCTTGGTGTTGTAGTCCAGGATTCTCGTACGCAGCATGTTCTCCTGTTTGTCCCGAAGCTGCACGAGAACCCCCCGGAACTGCGCGAGATCTTCATCCACAAGATAATCCAGCTTGTCGCTGGTCAGCTCGGTGTCCCCCTGCAGAAGACGGACATTCCCCATGCAGTTGATTATGTTGGTGTTCTGGCTCCATACGGAACTGTCGGCGATGAGATAAGTGCCGTTGTGCAGAAATGTCGCGTCAACCGCCCGCCGCACGAAGTCATCCCCCTCCTCGGCCTGCTCTATATAACTTGCGCTGATAAGCCGCAACAGAGAATCTCTCTGCTCGGGCTGCCCTTGGGCAAGCAGAGAGATGGCGGCGGAGAACAGCGCTGCAACGGCTGCTGTCAGTCTTCTTTTCTTATTTTCTGTCCCCATCCTTCGCGGGAGAAGTCACAGTCCGAAAACATCGGATCTATGACGATGTACGTACTCTCTATCTTGTCGTCTATGAACTTCCCGATGGCATCCATCTGGCGACGGTTTCTGACTTGCGCGAGAAGCTCGGTGTAATCGTTCTCGAAGTTGGCGACATGAGCCGGAATTATCTTGTCCAGTCTGATGATTTTATAGACTACGTTCCCGTTGCGGCCCTCATTGTCAAGCGAAGCGAGCGGCTCGGACACCTCCCCGGGCTTCAAATCCTTGACGGCCTCGTAATCCTGGGGCTTGAGCTCGTCCATATCGAAATAGGAAGAGCCGGTATTGGGATCGGCCATCAGACCTCCGTTGGTGCGGGTGGCCGGGTCTTCGGAGTAGAAACGGGCGGCGAGCTCGAACGTCATCACGCTGTCAGTGACGATGGCCGTCCTGAGACTGTCAAGCCTCTTGAAAGCTTTCTCCTGATCTTCGGCCGTGTACTTCGGCTTTATGAGGATATGTCGGGCATTGAACATATCTCCCTTTTTCTCAAGGACTTCTATGAGATGGTATCCGTCGGGCGTCTCGACTATCTGGGAGATGACCCCTGGCTTGAGAGCCATCGCGGCATCGGAAAACGCCGGCCAGAATATGGACTTGGACATCAACCCGAGCTCCCCTCCCCTGCGGGCGCTCTGAGTATCCTCCGAATAGAGGCGGGCGAGAGTTGAGAACTTCTCTCCGTTGATGATGCGCTCCCGGATGGAAAGCAGAGTTTCCTTGACTGCGAGCGCAGCCGCCTCCCGGTCCGGATAGACGCATATCTGGCTCATCTGGTATTTGGTCGGCACCTGCGGAAGAGATGACACGTCGGCCGTGTCGAGATACTGCTTCACGTCGTAGGGGGTGATCTCGGCGATGCCCCGGGCTATCTCCTGCTGCTCCTGCTGGGTAAGACTCTGCTGCTCAATCTGCTGCTGCCATTCCTGACGAAGCTTGTAGATCGGCTTGTTGAAATAGGTTTCGACAGCCTCGTCTCCGCCGAGTGCGGAACGCACCTGGTCCATCCGCTGTTTGAGTTCCGCCGAAACCATCTCGGAATCGACGTTGAGAGAATCGACGCGGGCCTGCATCAGGAACAGTTTTGACTCCATCATGCTCTCAAGCAGTTCGCAACGGACATTCCGGTCGGATCCGTACCCTTGGGCGCGCATCATCTGAACCTCGGACTCAAGATCGGAGAGGGAGATCATCTCGTTGCCGATGACGGCCACGGACTTGTCCACCACCCCTTGATATTTCTGTGCCTGGGCCACGGCGCAAATGCCGAGCACGGCGGCCAAAACTGCTGTTTTCAAGCTGTTCATCTGTCAATAAATTATGAATTGTCTGTTTTCGAGTGCGGTTTCAAGCAAGTCCCGTTCCAAACCTTTGACGAGAGCGTGCTTTCTTGCACTCAAGATAATGTCCCGAATCTCCTCCGCACAGAAATCCAGAGGAGCCACGCCGCTGCGCTGTATGTCGCACACATAGGCCGCGAGCAGATCCCCCCTCCCTTCGGGTTCTATCTTTATCATATTGTTCTTCATCGCGGAGAGCATCTCCGGATAATCAACCCCGAACTCCGCCGCGAGATCTCTGGCATCCATCCACACGTCCGAGTTGTCAAAATACCTCAGCGCGGAGGATACGGTGATGGAGTCCGCCCTATGGAATTCATCGTACTCTTCGGACGATATCATCTTGAGCACATAATCCTTATTGGGGGAATCCTTCATCACGTCCACGAAGCGGACCTTGAGCACCGGGCGCTGGAGAACGAAATCCTCCTGATGGGACGTATAGTAATCGGAAATCTGAGCATCGGTGACAAGAGTGTCCAGACGGTCACTTATGTAGCGCTGCTCGTAGCGGTACTTCACGAGGGAGAGCCTGTAGGCGTCCAGCTCGGCGGAGACATCCATCTCGGACTTGGAAAGCTGTTCCTCGGCCACTTTGACATAGAGCCTGTCCGTCGCCCAGGAGTTGATGTACCTGGACGCGAGCACGGCACTGTCCTGCGGACTTGATGATGTCGGGATGAAACGTTCGAGCTCTGAACGGTACAACTTGTCCTTCCCCACCCTGGCCACGACTTCGTCATCGTGCACGATGCCTGAAACGGCCGTACAGGAGCACAGGACGGTCAATGTCAAAAACAGTGGCGACAATAATTTCCGCATACTTGCAAAAATAGGAATAATCTGTCAATTCTCGGCGGCAAGCGCTTCGATTATCTTATCTATCTGGGGGCTCACAGCCCAAGAGGAGACCGTGCTGTTGTTGGTGAGGATGGAAAACGCCACAGCACGTGAGAGATCTCCGTCCTGCGGAAGGATATATCCGCTGTAGCAGAGTATCCCGTTCATCGAGCCGCTCTTCATCCTGATGCGTCCGCGAAAGGCGGCGTCGGCCGAAGGGAACTTGTATTCGAGCGTGCCCTCTCCGCCGGGCTGCGGAAGAGAGGAGAGGAAAGCATCGGCGGCGGGAGTCCGGGCCATCGCCGTCAGGAAATTCACGAAAAAGGACGGTGAGACATAATTCTTGCGGGACAGTCCGCTTCCGTCGAAAATCCGGCATCCCGCCGCAGGTTTGAGGCCCAGCGAAGAAAGTTCAGCCTCCGCCGCCAGAACGCAGGAATCATAATCCGTCCCGTAGCCCCTCTTTACCGAAAGTGTCTTCAGAAGGGTCTCGGCGAAAAAGTTGTCGCTCTCGCAGTTGGTCTCGCGTGCGATTGACCTGAGCGAGGCGGAACCGGTATGCCCGAGAATATGGAGAGACTTCGCATCGGCGGCAGGAGTCCCGCCGTCCGTCTCCCACGGGGCCTCCCGCACATATCCGTCCATCCCCAGGTCCGCGGCGCCGCCACTAACGCTTACTCCATTGGCCTCAAGATACTTGCAGAAGTAATGCGCACAGGTGTATGAGCCGAAGCGGTTTGAACACTCAAGCGTGTAGCCGTTCCGGTCCACGGGAAAACTTCCGGCAAACTCTCCGCGCGGGGCGAGGTGGGTGTTGATATAATATATGGTGTTGCGCGTGCGCGCCCTGCCTGTAGCAGCATGATTGATGAAAGTCATCCACGGAGTTTCGGGATAACGCGGCCGTATGTCGGGACTCTGCCCGGGAGACGAGCCCGGCTTTATGTAGAAATTCTGGGCGTTTTCGAAGAAATTGAGCCCCGTAGGGCCCGCGCCATAGTTAGTTCCGAGATCGTCATATGTCCAGCCCATCCCCTCGGGGGTGACACTGTCGAGGTATCTCCGATCGCCCACGACCCTTCCGGAAACGGAAGTGATGCCGGAGGAAACGAGCATTTTCAGCCACGAGCCGAAAACGGCCTCGATTGGTTCGGCGCAGCGGGCTTTGGACCCCGTGGTCGGATCCCCGCCCCCGATTATGTACAAATCCCCCTTGAGAACACCGTTCCCTTCTATGACTCCATCATACCCGAGGGCGGTTTCGAAGCGGAAATCCTCCCCCAGCGCCGTCAATGCCAAACCGGTGGTTATCAGTTTCATATTGGAAGCCGGAACCAGCTTGACGCGGGAGTTGAACGAGGCCAAAGTGTCGCCGTCCATTCTCTGCGCGAACACGCCCACGGAGGCCGAAGCAAGAGGCGGACGGGAGACGAGCTCTTCCACAGTCTTCTGCGCACGGGTCTGCGGAATACCGGCAGTCGCGCCCCATGCAGAAAGCAGAAGCGCGACTGATATGAAAACTACCGTGCGGAATCTCATTATTTCGCGGACTCTTTCACGGCGGTGCTGAGCTTTTCGTAAAGAGCCTCGGTCTTTGTGAGAATCTCCTTGCGGAGAGCGGTATAGTAAACCTTGCCGGAACCCTCGAATTTGGCGTTGACCTTGTCACGAAGCTCGTTGTAAAGGTCTATGGCTTCCTCCATCATAGCGCCGACCTTCGCCTCCGTGACATTGGAATTGACAGCCGTCACAACTGAACAATCCTCGATGAAAGCCCCGAGAACGTAATCGATGTCTTTCTTGATACCTCTTAAATTCATAATATCATCTGTTTGTGATTAATCTGTGCAAAGATAGTAAAAAGATGCGAAACGAGAACGGTCAATGTTGCCCAGTATGCGCCGCACCGCTATGGGAGTGCGCCCATAGCTGTCGGCCTCTCCGGGGCGGAGCGAGCCCGTCCTCACCAGCTGCGAGGAGTGTATGATTCGGGCGTCGCCCGTGTACATCGCCACATGTGTGACCGCTGCGATTTTTCCGTCGGAGTTCTTCCGCCCGAAGAACAGCAGATCGCCCGGGCGCATCTGAGAGAAGTCATACGGCACTTCGACTCCGCAGGATATCTGCTCTCTGGCATTGCGTGGCAGGAGGATGCCGTTCATCAGATAGACGAACTTCACGAAACCGCTGCAGTCGAAATATTTGACCGTGCTTCCGCCCCACATGTACGGAGTACCGAGCAGAGTCCTAGCGAAGGAGACCAGAGAGTCCTCCGCCGGACGGCGGGAAGCGGCCCATTCATCCAGCGGAGCCACGTCGGAGGATTTTACCCAAGCCTCCCTTCCGTCCGCCATCAGAACCTGCGTCCATCCCGCTTCGCGCCCCGGTGCGCAGCGCACTATGTCGCCCATCGTAAAGTCGCAGATCAGCGGAGCGTCTTCCCGCGCCGCAGCGAAAAGGCTGCTGTAGCGTGCCGTGCAAATCATCTTGGGAGCCGCGATGTAGGCATCCTTTTCGGCCTCGTCCATAAAGGCGAGGGCGAGTTCATTGGTCCAGCAGGCCTTGTAGTCCGGAACATTCACCTGACGCCAATACCTGTCCTCTCCTGTCAGCTCCACGACCGTACCCATCAGGCACTGGCTCTCACACGAGGATTCGTAGTCCGGAGCCGCCCGGAGAAAACAAGAGGAAATGTTGACCACCGCCCAGCGCTTCTCCGAGCAGAGGGCGGCAAGAGGCAGCAGCAGGGCCGCCAGCATTATAATCGTTTTCTTCATAAATCAACCGCGCCGGCTGCGGGCGAACTCCATCACAAGTGACGGAGCCTGGCCGTCCTGCAACCTTTCGCGCATATAATCCATATATGGGGCCACGTGGGCGAAATACATCTTGAATCCCTCGCACAGGGAATTCCGCCGGCTTCCGTCCGAGGCGCTCTCGAAGCGGTGCTTGGGACACTCACCGTGGCAGGCGAAGAAATACCGGCACTTGAGACACTCGCCGGGAAGCGCGTTGCGTTTCGCAAGACCGAAACGGATCCGCTTCTCCGTGGCATATATTTCTTTCAGGGGCCTTTCCTTAATATTGCCGAGCAGATACTGCGGATATACGAAGTGGTCGCAGGAGTACACGTCTCCGTTGTGTTCGACCACCAGCGCATCGCCGCATGTCTCGGCCATAGTGCAGACCCCCGGGGGCAGACCGCACCAGAGAGCGAGAGTGGAGTCGAACATCTGGACATAATAGTTCCCCACGTCCCTGCGCACCCACTCGTCGAAGACATCGCAGAGGAAGCGCCCGTAGCCCTCCGCCGACACGCTCCACGGCGCAAGGGAAGCCCCGGGAGTCTCGGGAGAGACAATCAGCGGGCGGTGGTAGCCTTCCTTGATGACGGTATGCTCGACCGCCGGAAGAAACTGCATATAGTGGCTGCCTACCACATCCCGGAAGAATCTGTAAATTTCCGTTCCGCGTTTCTCGCAGAGTTTGTTGACAACGCTGAGGGTATTGAATTCCACCCCATGGCGGCGGAACATCCGCACCGTTTCCATCACCCGGTCGAAAGTGGGCTTTTTCGCCCGGTTGCGCCGGAAGGCGTCGTGAATGTCCTTAGGCCCGTCCAGAGACAGCCCGACAAGGAATCCGTTGGACGCGAAGAACTCGCACCATTTGTCGTTAATCAGGGTGCCGTTGGTCTGGAGAGTGTTCTCTATCTTCTTGCCATTGGCGTATTTATGCTGAAATTCGATGGCTTTCCTGTAGTAATCAAGCCCCGCGAGCGTCGGCTCCCCGCCGTGCCAGCAGAATGTCACCTTGTCCACCTCATTGGCCCCGATATACTGCCGCACGTACTCTTCCAGGAGCTTCTCGTCCATCAGGGCCTCCCTGCCTCCGTACTGCACCGCCTTGTCGAGATAATAGCAGTAGGTGCAGTCAAGATTGCAGGCCGACCCGGCGGGCTTGAGCATGGTCATGAACGCAGCGGGAGCATTGAGCTTCTGCGCATCGGAGAGGGTGAATATCGGCTTCTCTTCCATTGTCCTATACAAAAAATCCCGAGGCTCACAGGCCCCGGGCATCTGACTTTCTTCTGAAAGCGGCGTAGCGGGAGTGGGGCATGATCCCACGACCTCCGGATTATGAATCCGACGCTCTA
>CAVHNN010000045.1:0-13982 GCA_963637465.1 Paludibacteraceae bacterium | reverse complement strand
CAGCATCATACCTTTGGCCGTCAGAAGGTATTTCAGGCGCGGATGCCTCGGGACTCTCTAAAGCTGCAAAATTAGTGATTTTTTATGAGCTTTTCTGATGGTTCACATTGAATTGGCTGTAAAAAAGATGTAGCAAGTCGCAGACTTGCGGAACGGAGCCTCTCCGAAGTCCGGCTGCCTGACGGACTGAAGGCTGTCGACATAAAAAAGGAGGGTGACTAATCAGCCTTTCGACTTTTTAGTCACCCACATTCTTCTTAGAAGAGCAGGGAAGCTCCGATGTGCCAGTAAGAAGTCTTGATGGAAGCGTTGTCGTCTCCGTCCTTGAGCATGTTGAGAAGTCCCAGGCTGTAGCCTCCGCTGACGCGGACGAGCTCGGAAACGTCAACTCCGAGTCCGGCTCCGAGAGAAATGTTGAAGCGCTTGAGGCTGCCGTTGTCTCCGTAGTTGTCCAGAGTGGTGCTTGCTCCGAGCGCTGAAGCCGTGCTCTTGGATGAGACTCCGAGTTCGAAGCGTGGCCCGGCGTAAGCGAACACTTTGAGCATATCAACCGGGGCGATGCTGTACTTGAAGTTCACCGGTACGGCGACATAGTGGTTCTTGGTGGTGCTGTTGGCCAGAAGCAATGACGACTCGCTGGAGACGTAGCCGTAATAGATTCCCGGGACGACGGAGAGTCCTGTCCCCAGTTCATAATCCACTCCGGCTCCGGCATAGAAGCCGCTTGAAGTGGCGTCGGTGGACGAAGATGACCATGAGTACTTGGCGGTCTGGTTGAGGTAGCCGGCTCCGACTTCAATCTGTGCCATCGCTCCGGTCGCCGCTGCGGCGATGAGGGCGAATGTAAGGATAATCTTTTTCATATACGAAAGTTGTGTTTTTTAATTTCGCATTTCAAGATGTGAATCCTGTCCGTTTCGTTGCAGAAAGATTGAAAAAATCAACGGATTTGCTCACTTTTTGAATAATCCGTATCTTTGCAGTCCTTTTTTTGAGCTGATGGCAGAAATTGAAAGTAAAATATGCCTCGGGAGGGAGGTGCGATGAAGAAACTCGGTTTCGGTCTGATGCGGCTTCCGCTCAAGGACAGCAACGACCTGGGATCCGTGGATCTGGAGCAGGCCACAAGGATGGTTGACACCTTTCTTGAGAGGGGTTTCACCTATTTTGACACGGCCTGGCAGTACCATCTCGGACATAGCGAGGAGATACTGAGAGAACTGGTGGTCCGCCGCCATCCCAGGGAGAGCTTCACGGTCACGGACAAGCTTCCCTGCTGGGAGATACGCCGTCCGGAGGACATGGAGCGGATTTTCAATACTCAGCTTGAGCGCACCGGGGCCGGATACTTCGACTGGTATCTGCTCCACGCGATGAACAAGAACTATGCGGCCCTGATGGACAAGGTCGGCGGCTGGGATTTCATCCGTCGCAAGCGGGACGAGGGGCTGGTGCGGCACATAGGCTTCTCCTTTCACGATGATTCCAAGACTTTGGAGCGCATTCTGAGGGAGCATCCCGAACTGGAGTTCGTCCAGCTGCAGATCAATTATATAGACTGGAATTCCCCTTCCGTGGAATCGGGGGAGTGCTACCGCCTGTGCGAGAAATACGGACGAAAGGTCTTCGTGATGGAGCCGGTCAAGGGCGGCTCGCTCGCAAGGGTGCCGCAGAAGGTGGCCGAAATGTTCGACGAGGTGGAGCCCGGATCCTCTCCGGCATCCTGGGCTATCCGTTTCGCCGCGTCCCTGCCATCGGTCAAGGTCGTACTGAGCGGGATGAACAGCATTGAGCAGGTGCTTGACAATACCGGCTATATGTCTGATTTCAAGCCTTTTGACAAACTGCACTCCGACACTATAGAACGCGCTGCCGGGATAATACAGAACTCCATAGCCATTCCGTGCACCGGCTGCAATTATTGCTCTCCGGGCTGCCCGAAGAGGATAGCTATCCCGGAGTATTTCGCCATGATCAATTCCATCAAGCAGTTCGGGGCCTATCAGAAACACAACACGGCCAAATACTACAAGCTCCTCTCCGAGAAGCGCGGCAGGGCGGGGGACTGCGTGGAGTGCGGACAGTGCGAGAGGCACTGCCCCCAGCACATACATATAATGGACAAGCTCAAGCTCGTTTCCCGTCTCTACGACTCCGGAATCGAGGAGTGAGCTCTGTATTGCTTCTAAGCCAAATAGTCAGTAAAATCTGCCATATTGTCTCTAAAAATGACAATTTGGCTCCAAAATGTAAGAAAATTCAATTGGTACGAGGATTGTTCTTTATCTAAGCGTCTCCCGGAAGGGAGGCGGAAAAATAAAGAACAAAAAAATTTAAAAAGGAGATTTATACTATGTTACCAGTTAGAAGAAACGAACAGACTTGGTTGCCGGACATCTTTAATGATTTCTTTAACACCAATTGGATGGAGAAGGCCAATGCGACGGCCCCTGCCATCAACGTGATTGAAAACGAGAAGTCATACGACGTGGAGCTTGCCGCTCCGGGACTCACCAAGGATGACTTCAAGGTAAGTCTGGATGCCGAGGGCAATCTTTCCATCAACATGGAGAAAAAGGTCGAGAACAACGGCGAGAAGAAGCACGGCCATTATCTGCGCCGCGAGTTCTCCTACACCAAGTATCAGCAGCTGCTTACGCTGCCTGACGACGTGGACAAGGAACATATCGAGGCCAAGGTCGAGAACGGCGTGCTCAACGTCTGCCTGCCGAAGGTCGTAAAGGCCGTTCCGGAGGATACTCACAAGGCCATCGAGGTGAAATAATAAGCTGAAAGCTTGAAAACTTCAGAGCCGCGGCATCGCAAGGTGCTGCGGCTCTTTCGTCAATATTGCTTATATTCGCGGGAAATAGAAGACTTATGATCAAGAACATTGCATTGGTGGCTCACGATTCCCGCAAGGCGGAGCTGGTGAGCTGGGTCAAATTCAACGCCGGAGTTCTGAAAGACTGCAAGCTTTATTGCACCGGCACCACCGGCCGTCTTGTCGGGGAGGCTCTCGGTGAGGCTCTCGGTTCCGATGAATCTCCGGAGGTCAACTGCCTTCTGAGCGGCCCGCTCGGAGGAGACTTCGAGATAGGGGCGATGATAGCGGAGGGATCGCTGGACATGCTCGTCTTCTTCTGCGACAACCTCATCATGCAGGGCCATCAGAACGACGTGATGGGACTCGTCCGCCTGGCATCCCTGTATAACATACCTTTCGCGACCAACCGCAGCACGGCGGATTTCATCATAGCATCCCCGCTGTTCTCCAGCACGGAATACAAGAGGATCATCCCGTCCTGCATCGAGTCCTATAAGAACCGCAAGCTGAAATAGTTTTAAAACAGCTTCTCAGAATTCTATAGCATAACGCCGTCATCAAGGCAGCTGTCAAGCTCCTTGGTGATGGCTTCTTTGTCGAGATGCTGGCCGATGAAGACAATCTTCTCCATGCGGTCTCCGTATTTCCCGTCCCAGTCTTTGGCGAGCGAAGGGTCGCGCAGCATCATCTCGGCGAGCTCCTCCCTGTCCATCGTGGCGTACCACACTCCCGCGTCCTTGATTGACTTCTGGACTCCGGCCTGCTCGAAGAGGTAGCACTTGTCAGTGTCGTCAGTGAAATAGCAGATGCCTTTGGCCCTGATCACCGACTTCGGCCATCTCTTGGCCACGAATTCGTCGAAGCGGTTGATGTCAAACGGTGGCCTGCGGGAATATACGAAGGTGGAAATCCCGTATTCTTCGGCCTCGCCCTCCTCTTCGTCGTGCAGCTGCTCGTGGGCGTCGCCCTCTATCTCGGATATCCACGAAGCGGAAGTGGCGACGGCGTCGAAGTCGAACATCCCGGTGTTGAGAATCTTGTCAAGGTCGATGTCGCAGAAGTTGCTCTCTATTATTTCGGCCTTTGGCTGGAGTTTGCGGATGATGCTCCGGATTCTGCCGAGATCTTCGCTCTTCACTTCGGAAGCCTTGTTGAGTATCACAATGTTGCAGAACTCTATCTGCTGTATGACGAGACTCTCGAGGTCGTCCTCGTCGAAGTTGCGCAGCGGCAGGCTGTCTCCGCAGCTGAATTCCGTCTGCATCCTGAGCGCATCGACCACGGTGACGATGCAGTCCAGCTTCGGCATAGGCCCCCGCACGTAATCCGGGGCGAGGGAGGGGATTGAGCAGATGGTCTGCGCGATCGGGGCCGGTTCGCAGATGCCGCTCGCCTCGATGACGATGTAGTCGAACTTCCCCGCCGAGGAGATCTGCCCGATCTGCTCCACGAGATCCATTTTCAGGGTGCAGCAGATGCAGCCGTTCTGCAGGGCGACGAGGCTGTCGTCTTTCTTGCCCACGACCCCGCCCTTCTCTATCAGGGACGCGTCGATGTTGACTTCGCCCAGATCATTGACTATTACGGCGAACTTGATTCCCTTTCTGTTTGAGAGGATGCGGTTTACGAGGGTCGTCTTGCCGCTCCCGAGATATCCGGTAAGAAGAAGTACCGGCACTTCGTCTGTTTTCTTTGCCATTTTCTGATTTTATTTCGTCAAAAAACTCTACGGGGCCTGACCCCCGTAGAGTAAGAAGCTGTTTGAAATGGAAGTGTAGAGCTGCGGCTACTTGCAGTACAGGTTCAGGATAGTCTCGTAGAGCTCCTGCTTGCCGCTTCTCTGCTGTGGCTCGCCGTTCTTCTTGGCGTAGTTCACGAGGTCTTCGAGGCTGAGACGGCCCTCTTCGAAAGCCTTGCCCTCACCGGAATCGAACGACGCGTAGCGCTCCTTGAGCATGGAAGGGAGTGGGGACTCCTCGACGATGGCGGCGGCGTTCAGAAGCGCGCGCGCCATTGCGTCCATTCCGCAGATGTGGGCGATGAAGATGTCCTCGGGGTCCGTAGAGTTGCGGCGGAGCTTGGCGTCGAAGTTGGAGCCTCCGTTGCCGAGACCTCCGTTGCGGATGATCTGGAGCATCGCCTGTGTGAGCTCGAAATTGTCGACAGGGAACTGGTCGGTGTCCCAGCCGTTCTGCGCATCGCCCCGGTTGGCGTCGATGGAACCGAGCATCCCGTTGTCCACCGCCACCGCGAGTTCGTGCTCGAAGGTGTGGCCGGCGAGCGTGGCGTGATTGACCTCTATGTTGACCTTGAAGTCCTTGTCGAGCCCGTGTGCGCGAAGGAATCCTATCACCGTCTCGGTGTCCACGTCATACTGATGCTTGGTAGGTTCCATGGGCTTCGGCTCGATGAGGAAAGTTCCCTTGAATCCCTTGGCACGGGCGTAGTCGCGGGCGGCCTTGAGCATAGCTGCGAGGTGGTCTTTCTCTCTCTGCATCTGAGTGTTGAGCAGGCTCATGTAGCCCTCGCGCCCTCCCCAGAACACATAGTTCGTCCCGCCGAGCTTGATGGTGGCGTCGATGGCGTTCTTGATCTGGACGGCGGCTCTTGCGACCACGTCGAAGTCCGGGTTCGTGGCGGCGCCGTTCATGTAGCGCTTGTGGCCGAAGACGTTGGCCGTGCCCCAGAGGAGCTTGACGGTGGTCCCTTTCATCTTTTCGAGGGCGTAGTCGGTGATGGCCTTCATCCTCTCTTCATATTCCTTGATGTCCTCTCCCTCCTCTATGAGGTCCACGTCGTGGAAGCAGAAATACTCGATGCCGAGCTTGTCCATAATCTCGAAGCCGGCGTCCATCTTGTCTTTGGCTCTCTGCAGGGCGTCGGAAGCCTTGTCCCACTCGTAGCTGCGGGTCTGTCCCCCGAACTGGTCCGAGCTTGCCTGTCCCAGAGTGTGCCACCATGCCATCGCGAACTTGAGCCAGTCTTTCATCTTCTTGCCGAGCACAATCCGCTCCGGCTCATAATAGTGGAATGCGAGAGGGTTCTTGCTCCCGCTGCCTTCAAACGGTATCTTGCCGATTTGAGGGAAATATTGCTTTGCCATAATTTTATGTTTTTTGTGTCAAGTCTATTTGATGTGTCCGCCTATCGGGCTGCCGCTCGTCTTGAGAGCGTCCGAGAGGGTCTTGCAGTAGAGCCGCGCCCCGGCTTCCATCGTATGTACGGAGTCGGCGAAATAATCGGACTGTGCCTTCTGTTTTCCGATACTGTCGTATTGCTTCGCCGCCAGCTCATTGAAGTCGATATAGACGACTCCCTCCTGTGCGGCGACCTCCTTGCACCAGGCGTTGAAAGTCCGGTCGAAGCGGCTTATCGAGCTGTCCGAATTCCACTTGTTCTGCGGGGTCGGGCTGAGGACGATAGGGATGCCGCCGCGCATTATGGTCTGGCGTATCATCATCCGGACGTAGTGTCCGTAGGAATATACGTCTTCCGGGCCTCCGTTTTTCTCCATCACCACGGTCCGACACTCGTCGGAGGTGCCGTCCAGAGTGCCTCTGGCGCGTCCGGTGTTGAGAGGGGACATGTCGTTGTGTCCGAACTGGATGAGCACGAAATCCCCCTCCCGGATGCGGTCGCGCAGATCCGGCCAGCGGTTGTTGTAGAACGTGCGGCTGCTCAGACCTCCCACGGCCTCGTTGTCCACGATGACATCGTCAGTCACGTATTCCTGGAAGAAGCTGCCCCAGCCCCACTGGCCGTTGTCTCCGGTGCCGCGGCCGTTCTTGCAGGTCGAGTCTCCCGCGAGGAACACCATAGGCTTGCCTTCCTGCCTCTGTACCTGAGCGGGCATCCACGGGAGCTGAGGCTGCTGCTCCTGACGGCTGGCGTAGAGCTTGAGCATTTCAGTCCCGGCGAGAAGCACCGGCCCGTAGCCGTGAGATGCATAGACGCTTACAGGACGGCCTTCGTAGAAGGTGTTGGTCCAGCCGAGTCCCGTGCCGACGCAGGTGTTCTCCACCTGGCCCTGGGCGTTGACCTGCTTTTCCACCGCGTTCCATCCCGCGCGGGCTATGTCCTGATAGGCGGTCCTGTCTATCCAGCCCTTGTTGATGGCGTGCGCATAGCCATAGACGAACATCGCGGTCGCGCTGGTCTCAAGGTAGGACTCGGTCTTGTCGATGAGCTGGTGCCAGCGTCCGTCCGGAGCCTGATACGGGGCTATCCCGGCGAGGAGGGACCTGAGGAGTCCGAGCACTTCATCCCTGCCCTGGGTTCTCTCCGGCAGCACGTCAAGAGCGTCGCAGAGGGTGAGTACGGCCCATCCGTTGGCGCGCGCCCAATGGTAGTCCGGATGCTCCGCCATCCCCTCGATCCATCCGTGGCGGAAGAGCTTCTTCTCCGGTACCCAGAGGTATTTTTTGAAGAGAAGTATCTGGTTTACCGCTTCGTTGTAGAATTTCTGGGTGAGGTCGCCCCTCTCTTTCTGGCTGAGCAGGGCCCGGTACGCTATCGGGGTGATGCCCATGTACATGTCATCGAGCCATACGGAGTTGGTGGTTGGGCGGTTGCGTGCCAGGATGCCGTCACTGAGCCTGTATTCCTTGTAGAAGGTGAAGTTGAAGCCGTTGTCGAGCAGAGCTCTGAAATCCTTGCCTTTCTGCGGGTCGGCGAGGGTCGCCTTGATCATCGCGGCCGTCATCGCTCCGCAGTCGTCCAGCCACTTCGGGCTTGATAGGTACTTGAGCTTCATCGCGTAGCCGGTGGCGTTGTAGTAGTCGCGCACATAAGGGTAGATGTCGCCGAGCAGCTTGAGCCTTTCGTAGGCGTAGTCGGCGTATTTGCTCTCGCCGGTGAATTCGCTCAGGGAGAGCATTCCGGAATAGGTGACACCCCATTCGTAGGTGCAGATGCCGAAGTCCCCCTTCTTGAAAGCGGTGTTCTCGTCTATCTTGGCGTAGTCGGTGACTATGTTCCCTTCGCCGTCCACAAGGGCCGCAGGGGTGCAGCCGTTGAGATAGTCATAGACTCTGTCGAGGGTCTGTCGCGCGCTGATGCTCGGATCGACTCTCTGCGGTCTTGGAGCGGGCTGCTCCGTCTTCGCTTTTTTCCCTGCCTTGCGCTCGGTCTTCTGAGCATGGGCCGGAGCTCCGATGCAGGCCATTGCGAGCATGGAAGCGATGGTAATCTTGAATAAATTGGTCATCTGTGGTCGTAATTTCGCTAAAGATACGAAAAAAACTTGTCCTGCTATTACCCTATTCGGCGAAACTTTCTATCTCGGCGATGAGGCTGTGGCAGTCCCGCTCGCATTCGAGCATGTCCTGAAGAGAATCGTACCAGACCTCCATCTCGGAGGTGTATTCCTCAATGGCGATTTCGCCGCTCTCGAGGGCTTCGTAGAGCATCTCCCCGGGGTTCAGTCCGGAGAGGGCCAGACGGTATTCGGCGTACAGGCCGATGAGTTCCAGCGCCCTGTCGTATTTGGCCTTGAGGCCGGAGTGGAACTGCGCACAGTCATCTTTTGCCTTCTGCTCCGCCGCTTCTCGGCGGGCCTTGGCCGCCCTGAGCTTGCCGTGATTCTCCCAGAGAGGAATGGAAATCCCTCCCTTGACGCCCCGGAAGCTGCTGCCGCTCACGCTCTCCGACATATAGCCTATGGAGAATTTCGGGAGGCTCTCCGCAGCGGCGAGCCTGACTCCCGACTCGGCGCTGCGGAGCTCGTTCTCCACCGCGAGAAGCTCCGGGCTGCGCCTTACGGCCTGCGCATACCACTGCTCGAAGTCGTCCGGGATGAGCGGGGCGGCGAATTCGCTGAAACTGAACTCGGGTGCGACCCCTCCGTTGAGTCTCTGAAGTTCGGAGATGAGCGCCTGCCGCTCGATTTCGTTGTTTCTTGCCGCGCGGGAGGCGGAGAGATAGGCGAGCTTGGACTTGTTGAGCTCAAGACTGCCTATCTCGCCGCCGTCGAACTTGCTCTGACGGCTGTCCGCGATGGTTTTCGCGTTCGACAGGCACTTGTCGAGCTCGGCTTTCATGGCGTTGCGGTATGTGAGGTTTATGCAGACCAGTCTTGCCTCCAGCAGGATTTTCTTCCTTCCGATGGCGTAGGCGTAATCCGCCGCGGCGCATTTCCCCTCGGCGAGTCGCTTCCTCCAATAATAGACGGACGGGAAGTCGAAGCTCTGGCTGACGCCGAAATCAATCCTGTTGCCGCCTTCCGGGGCCACCGTCTCCCATAGATAGGCCAGCTCCACTTCCGGATCGGACGGGGTGAGGCCGGTGCGGGCCTCCATCTTCTCCGCGCGGGCTTCGCCCCTCAGGGCCTTGAGGGTGGTGTTGTTCTCTTCCACCTGATGGAGTATGCCGCTGAAATCCTGCGCCTGCGTCACCGTGCATATTGTCAGGGCGGCGAGGCTTGTCATCAAATATTCAGTTCTCATCGCTTTTCTTCTTTTTGGCGTACCATTCGTACATTATCGGTATGATGAAGATGTTGAGCAGGGTGGAGGTCAGAAGGCCTCCGAGCACCACTGCGGCCATAGGGCTCTGAATCTCGTTGCCGGTCTTGTCTCCGTTGAAAATCAGCGGGATAAGGGCGAGGGCCGAAGTCAGGGCCGTCATCAAGATAGGGTTGAGCCTGTCCACGGAGCCGTCTATGACGCTCTCCCTGAGGCTCTCCCCGTCGTGTCTGAGGTGGCGGTAGCGGTTGATGAGCAGGACTCCGTTGCGGGTCGCTATGCCGAAGAGCGTGATGAAGCCGATGATTGAAGGGATGCTGACCACTCCGGAGCTGATCCACACGGCGAAAACCCCGCCGACAAGGGCGAGAGGCAGGCTCGCGAGCACTATCCCTGACAGGGAGACGTTCCTGAACTCGAGATAGAGCAGCAGGAAAATCACAAAAAGCGCGAGAACGGTCGCGAGGGCGAGGGTGCGGGAGGCGCTTCTGGCGCTCTCGAACTGCCCGCCGTATTCTATGCGGTAGCCTTCCGGAAGCTGTACGGATTCCGCTATCACCCTCTGGACATCCTCCACGACGCTCCCCACGTCGCGCCCGGACACGTTGGCGGATACGACTATCTTGCGCTGCACGTTCTCGCGGCTGATCGAATTCGGGCCGTAGGAGGAAACGATTTGCGCGACCTGCTCCAGCGGAACCTTGCCGCCGTTCCCTGTGTCTATAAGGGCCTCGCGCACGCCTTCCATGCTGCGGGCGCTCTCATCCCCGAGACGGAGCACCACGTCGTAGCGGCGCTGCCCCTCGTAGATGTCGGAAAGCTTCTCCCCGGAGAAGGCGAGGGAGATGAACCTGTTGAAATCCTCCATCGTGATGCCGTACTGCGCGAGGGCTTCGCGATTGGCCTTGATGTGAATCTGAGGAGTGGAGGCCTGCTGCTCCACGGACGCGTCAACCAGACCTTCGACACTGGAAATCAGGCTCTTGACGGTGTTGCCGAGCATCTGCATCTCCCCGAGGTCGGTGCCGAAAATCTTGATGGCGATGGCAGCCTTGGTTCCGGAGAGCATGTGGTCTATGCGGTGTCCGAGCGGCTGTCCCACTGTCACGGCTATCCCCGGAATCGAGTTGAGACGGGCGCGGACGTCGTTGAACACCTCTTCGCGCGGTCTGTCAGATAGCCGGAAGTTGACATCCAGCTCGGAGGAGTTGGTGGCCTGCGAATGCTCGTCGAGGTCCCCTCTTCCGGAGCGTCTGGAGGTGCTTGTGACCTCGGGGATGCTCAGAAGCTCCCTCTCCATAAGCTGCCCGAGACGGTCGTTGTCTTCGAGCGAGGTCCCCTGCATGGTCACGGCGGAGATGGTCATCGAACCCTCGTTGAAATCCGGCAGGAAGCTGCTGCCCATCTGAGTGAATACGACCACGGCCCCCGCAAGCAGCAGCGCGGTGGCTGTCATCGTGCCCCTCTTGTGGCCGAGCACCCACCGGAGAGCCTTCCCGTAGGCTCCGGAGAGCTTGCGGCTGAGCCAGCTTTCCCTGTCGTTCTTGGTGAGGTACTTCTCTCCCGTGAGCATGTCCTTGCAGAGCAGGGGAGTGAGGGTCATGGCGACGACAAGAGACATGAAGAGCGAAATGATATACGTGATTCCCAGAGGTTTGAGAAGCCTGCCCTCCATTCCGCTCAGGAAGAAGAGCGGGGTGAAGGCCACCATAATGATCAGCGTGGCGTTGATTACCGAAGAGCGTATCTCGCGTGAGCCTTCGAAGACCACGTCAAACACCTCCCGCCGCTCTCCCTCGCTTTTGCGGTGATTCTGCCGGAGCCGCTTATAGACATTCTCCACGTCGATGATGGCGTCATCCACGAGCGAGCCTATCGCGATGCACATTCCGCCGAGGGTCATGGTGTTGATGTCCATGCCGAGCAGGTGCAGGACTATGATCGTGGCGAGCAGCGAGACCGGGATGGCGATGACGGATATGACCGTAGTCCTGAAGTTTCCGAGGAAAAGGAAGAGGATGATGATGACGAACACCGCTCCTTCGAGCAGGGCCTCTCCCACGTTCCCTACGGAAGCCTGAATGAAGTCTGCCTGCCGGAAAATGTGCGTGTCCATCTTGACGTCGTGCGGCAGGGAGGCCGCGACGCTCTCAAGATTGGCCTCGATGGCCTTCGTGACCTTGAGCGTGTTGATGTTCGGCTGTTTGCTGATGGAGATGATGACGGCCGGCTTGCCGTTCTGCGATGCGGTGCCGAGCGTCACTGCCGCTCCTGTGCGGAGAGTGGCCACGTCGGAGAGGCATATGGGGCCGTTCTTCCCCATCCGGACAAGGCTTTTCCCGAGTTCTTCGAGGTCTGTCGTGCGGGCTATTCCTCTCAGGGCGTATTCATTGCCCCATTCCCGGACAATCCCTCCCTCGGTGTTGACGCTGAGCGATCTGCCCGCCGCTTCGAGTTCGGCCATGCTTACCCCGTAGGCCTCCATCCTCTGCTGGTCGGCAAGAATCTGATACTGCTTCTCCTCGCCTCCGAGCACGGTCACCTGTGACACTCCGCCGGTGGCGAGAATGGCAGGTTTCACGATCCAGTCGGCGATGTCCCTCAGTTCCATCATCGAGGTCGTGCCGTCTTCCGACTGAAGCCCGAGGAAGATTATCTCTCCCATCACGCTGGACTGCGGGGCGAGTACCGGGGTCACGTCCTCGGGGAGCGACTCCCCGAGAGTCACCATCTTCTCGGAGACGATCTGACGGGCGCGGAACACGTCCATGCCCCAGTCGAATTCCACCCAGACGAAAGAGTAGCCGTACATTGAGGTGGAGCGCACGCGGCGCACGTTGGTGGCTCCGTTGACGGCGGTCTCCACCGGGAAGGTGACAAGGCGCTCGACCTCCTCGGCGGACATGCCGTGCGCGTCTGACATTATCACGACCGTGGGGGCCGTGAGATCCGGGAAGACGTCGATGTCCGTCCTGTCGGCGCACCAGAGTCCTCCGATGATTACCAGTGCCGCACCCAGCAGCACCAGCAGGCGGTTTTTCAGAGAAAACCGTATGATACCGTTAAGCCAGTTCATAGGGTTCCTCCGCTAATGGGCATGTCCGGAATGTGCGTCCAGCCCGCCGGCGGCCTGGGCCAGCTTGACTATGACGGCCCCCCGGCTGACCACTCTCTGTCCTTCCTCAAGTCCGGAGAGAATCTCGGTGCGCAGCCCGTCGGAAGTGCCGATGCCGACCTGCACCTTCTCGAAATATTCGGGGTTTATCTGCCGATAGACGAAATGGTTGCCCATCTCCTCCAGAACCGCTCCGCTCGCAACGGTGAGGGCGTCGTCGTTCCCCTTCGTCTTGATGACGATGTCTGCGAAAGTTCCCGGAATAAGGCCGGCTCCGCCGGAGATTTCGAAAGTGACGGGGAGAAGCGGGCTGTCAACGGACGTGGAGCGGCCCACGGAGGCTACTTTTCCGCCAAGCTCCTGAAGAGAGAAGACCTTCTCGCCGCCATAGAATTTGAAGTTGGCCGAGCTTATTCTGCTGAGGGCCCCGAGCCACTTGGGCTGAACCCTGGCTTCGATGAGCAGGCGCTCCGTGTTGCATACGGAGGCAAGCCTGTCCCCGGCCTGTACGTAGTCTCCGTTGGAGACATAAAGTCCGGAGAGGTAGCCGTCAATCTCGGAAGCGGCCGCAAAACGCCCGTCGCGGTAGTTTCTCTCCAGATTCTCGAAGGCGGCCTTCGCAGTCTCATACTCCGTCTTCGCGAGGCTCAGCTCGCTCTGACTGACAATCTTGCCCTCGGCGAGACGGCACTTGCGCTCGTATTCGCCTGCGGCACGCTCGTATTCGCTCCTCGCTTCGGCGTAGCGGACATCCATGTTGGAGTCGGCAAGGCCTTCGCTTCCGATGTAGAGGAGCGGCTCTCCCTTGCGTACGGGGCTGCCTTCAAGCAGGCTGCCTCCTGCTATCGTGACGATTCCCGCCGCCTTGGCCGTGATGGTGCGGGCGCTTCCCTGCGAAGGGAGAAGCTGCCCTACGGTGCGGATGACCTGTCCGACGCTCTCCCGGCGGCACTCCTCGGTCGCGAAGTCCACCATCCAGCTCTGCTCTTTGGTGAACTTGACTCCGTTGCCCGAAGTGGCGGTCTCTTCCGACGCCTCCTGTGCATCGTGTTCGCAGTGGTATGCTGTGACGCTTGAGCTCAGCTGCGCTCCGTCGATGTTGAACGTTATTCTCGATAGCCCCTCGGATGCGGGGGTGAGCTCCGTTTTGTAGATGCCTTTGACGGCAGTATGGTGAAGTTCGTGGGAGTTCTCTTTTCCGCCGGAGATGATTGTCGCGCTGAGATTCTTTCCCTCGTAGGGTTTGAAGTCAGATAGGGATGTGACGTGGACGGTCAGAGGCGTCTTCTCTCCGGCCACGAAAGGCTCGGATTCGGTGAATATCTCATATCCGTCACCGTAGATGGTGATGTGGCAGGCGACGTGCTCGTGCTCGTGTTCGTGTTCGTGTTCGTGCATGTGTTCATGCTCATGCTCGTGTCCGGTTTCGCTGTGCCCGGAATTGTGGCAGGCGGTGCAGAATACGGCAATCGCCGCCGCCACGGCTAATATTTTTTTCATCTGGATTTTGTCTGATTATGTAAGAAGCTGTTTTGAAATAATTCCTCTCTTTTCTCGCGCGGCCTTTCCGGCCATTTTC
>CAVHNN010000044.1:0-14181 GCA_963637465.1 Paludibacteraceae bacterium | reverse complement strand
GCACTACAAAAAGAGAGGGCAGCCCATGCGGCCACCCTCCCTCAAGCGTTGTCGCCCGGAGGCGGAAATTACTTCATGATGACCTTGGCCATCTCGAGAACCTTGTTGGAGTAACCCCACTCGTTGTCGTACCAGGCGCAAACCTTCACGAAGGTAGGATCGAGCTGGATTCCGGCCTTTACATCGAAGATGGAAGTGTGGGAATCGTTGCGGAAGTCGGTGGAAACCACAGCCTCGTCGGTGTATCCGAGAACTCCCTTGAGCTCGCCCTCGGAAGCCTTCTTCATGGCTGCGCAGATCTCCTCGTAGGTGCAAGGCTTCTCAAGCTCTGCGGTGAGGTCAACGAAGCTGACGTCTGAAGTAGGGACACGGAGTGACATGCCGGTAAGCTTGCCGTTGAGAACAGGGAGAACCTTACCTACGGCCTTGGCGGCGCCGGTAGATGAAGGGATGATGTTCTCGAGGATTCCGCGGCCGCCTCTCCAGTCCTTCTTGGAAGGGCCGTCAACGGTCTTCTGGGTTGCGGTGGCGGCGTGAACGGTGGTCATCAGGCCCCTCTTGATTCCGAAGGTGTCGTTGAGAACCTTGGAGATAGGAGCGAGACAGTTGGTGGTGCAGGAAGCGTTGGAGATGATGTCCTGACCGGCATAAGTCTCATGGTTCACACCGTAAACGAACATAGGGGTGGCATCCTTGGAAGGAGCTGACATGATCACCTTCTTTGCGCCTGCGGTGATGTGCTTGCGGGCGGTCTCGTCGGTGAGGAAGAATCCGGTGGACTCAACGACTACGTCAGCGCCGACCTCGTTCCACTTGAGGTTGGCAGGATCCATCTCGGCCGTGATGCGGATCTTCTTGCCGTTTACGACAAGAGCGCCGTTGTCAACAGAGACCTCGCCCTTGAACTGTCCGTGAACGGAGTCATACTTAAGCATATAAGCGAGATACTCAGGGTCAAGGAGGTCATTGATGCCAACTACCTCGATGTCATTGGAGAAGTTCTCGACAGCTGCACGGAACACCATACGTCCGATACGGCCAAATCCGTTAATACCAAGTTTTACCATTTGTTGTGTAATTATAAGTTGTTATAAAATCATATTCAAAACTTCCTAACCGCAAAAAGCGGTGCAAATTTATCAAAAATTCTGCTGAAAATCAATTATCTTTGCAATAAAAATAAACGATGCGAATTATTGTCACCAACGATGACGGTTTCAGCGCCGCCGGACTGCACGCACTCGTGCGGATAATGCGTAAATATGGAGAACTTACGGTGATCGCCCCCAAGAGGCCGCAGAGCGGAATGTCGATGGCCGTGACGATGGGCTACAAGCCGATTGCCGTGAAGAAACTTTCCCAGGCCGAGGGTGAAAGCTGGTGGTACCTCGACGGGACTCCTGCCAGCTGCGTCAAGTTCGCGACCGACAATATCCTCTATCCGGAGAAGGCGGACCTCGTGATAAGCGGCATCAACCACGGCAGCAACGCCGCCACCGCCGCCGTCTATTCCGGAACCATCGGAGCCGCGATGGAAGGTGCGGTCAATTCGATCCCCTCCATCGGCGTGAGCCTTGACAGCTTCGCCCCGGACGCGGACTTCTCCGCCGTGGAGGCCATGCTGCCCGGCATATTGGACAAGATACTCGAGGACAAGACGTGGCGCTACGGCCTTTTCTACAACATCAACTTCCCATCTCTCCCCTCCGAGAGGATAAAGGGAGTGAAATACTGCCACATGGGGCAGGCGCACTGGGAGAGGGAGTACAAGCCATACGGGGAATTTCTCGCCGAAAAGGGAATCTGCCCGGACAGCGAGGCGCAACGCTACCTCGACAATCTTGAAGACGGGGAGGAAGTCTATGTGATGTCAGGAGACTTCACCGACAACGGGGACAACGTCTATCCGGCGGACCACGTTCTGCTGGAGGAAGGCTATGTAACCGTGACGCCGCACAATATCGACAACACCGACAGATCCACCCTGAAGAGGCTATGCGATACTACCTTATAGCGGGAGAAGCATCGGGAGACCTGCACGGAAGCAACCTGATAAGAGGCCTTGCGGCGGAAGACCCCGGGGCGGAATTCAGATTCCGGGGAGGAGAGCTCATGAAAGAGGCGGCCCTTGAGAGCAAGTCCCCCTGCACCCTCGTGCGACATTATCGCGACGAGGCGGTGATGGGGCTCTCCGAAGTCCTCTCCAAGGGCTTCAAACTTCTGGGCAGCCTGCGGCGCTGCGAAGAGGACATACTGAAATGGAAGCCGGATGTCGTGATATTGATAGACTACCCTGGCTTCAACATGAAAGTGGCCAGATTCTGCCACGAGCGACATATAAAGGTATTCTACTACATAGCCCCCAAGACCTGGGCATCCCGCGAGGGGCGCAACAGGCGGCTTCGCGAATGGGTGGACAGGCTCTTTGTAGTCTTCCCGTTCGAAGTGCCGTATTTCTCCTCCCGGGGAGTGCCGTTCACCTATGAGGGCAACCCCCTTGTGGACGCGGTGGACTCCCACAGCTTCTCCAGACCGGAAGAAGGCCGATACATAGCGATGCTCGCCGGTTCCAGAAAGGCCGAGATCTCCAAGATGATGCCGATTCTGATGCAGGTGTCCGACCGCCTCTCCGGGCTGGAACAATACCGGGGGATGAAGTTCATCATCGCGGGAGCGCCCTCCCGGAGCGAAGACGACTACGTCCAATATATCGGAGAGAGGAAGAACGTCCGCGTCATATTCGGCAGAACCTATGACATCCTGAAATATGCCGACGCGGCGGTAATCAACTCCGGCACGGCCTCCCTCGAAGCGGCCCTCATCGGCACGCCGCAGCTCGTATGCTGGAACACGTCCCCTCTCACATGGTTCGCCGCGAAGCATATCCTGCACGTGCAGGATCACATCAAATACGTTTCCCTTGGCAACCTATGCCTGGACAGGGCGGTGTTCAAGGAATATCTCCAGAGCGATTTCAATCCGGACAATGTCATAACGGAGCTCAGGAGAATCATGGAAGACCCGGCATACCGCGAGGAAATGTTGCGGGGATATGCGCAGATAAGGGAGTCTCTTGGCGGGAAGGGCGCTTCACGAAGGGTGGCCGCCGCAATGATCGAAGAGCTCAAAGCCAGATAGATACAAGCAGATTCATCAAGCCGCAGCATGGAATCATCCAACGGAAGCCACAAAAGCCTCCCTTATGGATGATTCCACGCTGCAAGCAAATCAATACTGCCTCTCGCCGAATATGGCGGTGCCGATGCGCACCAGAGTGGCTCCGTATTCTATGGCTATCCGCCAGTCCTCCGACATACCGATGGACAGCTCCTTGAAATCCTCATGCTCCGGGAAGAGGTCCCTCAGATAAGCGTAAAAATGACTTATGCGCGCGAAATCCGCCCGGATGTCCTCTTCGTCATCAGTGTGGGTGGCCATCCCCATAAGCCCGCAGAAACGGATGTTCCTGAAACTCTCCGCCCGGAAAAGGACGTCGAGAATTTCCTCTTCCACAAAACCCTGCTTGGTCTGCTCCGCGCCGATGTGAAGTTCCAGAAGCACCGCAATCACCCTGCCGTTCTTCCTCCCCCATTCATCCACGTCCTCCAGCAGATGCAGGCTGTCGATTGACTCGACCAAATCGGCATACGGGAGCACCAGCTTCAGCTTGTTGGTCTGCAGGTGGCCGATAAAATGCCACTCGAACTCCTCTCGCGGCAGTCCAAGCTCCCCATGGACGAGGTGGAACTTCTGCGCGAACTCCTGCGGGCGGTTCTCCCCGAAGCGGTGCTCTCCGGCATGATAGGCCTCCACTATGGCCTCGACCGGGTGGAATTTGGAAACTGCCACCAGTTTGACTTCCGGCGGCAGTTCCTTTAAAATCTTGTCTATATTCTCAGCTATCATCTCAGAAGCTGTTTTGAAATAGTTCCTAACGGCGTTTCTGCTGCTGCTTGAGCTGCTGCTCCTGCATCCGCTGGATTTCCTCCAGCTTCTTCTGCCACTTGCTCTTCGGCAGAGGCTTGCCCTCGGAGGCTCTCACCTTCTCAAGCACCGCATCCTTGTCTATGGTCTTGCGAATCAGCCACATCTGGAAAATCGAGATCAGCTGTGAGAGGAGGTAATAGTAACTGAGCGCGGCGGAGAGGCTGTTACAGATGAAGAACATCATTATAGGCATCATCCACAGGCTCATGAACCTCATCGAAGCGGCGCTCGGATCATTGGCGTTCGGCTGAGTGGACATCGTCAGCTTGGAATAAACCCACATCGTCACGGCCATGAGCAGGGCGAAGAGCGACAGGTGGTCTCCGAAGATAGGAATCCTCACGCCATAATCGATGATCGAATCGTATGCGGAGAGGTCGTGGCACCAGAGGAACGACTGCTGACGCAGCTCTATTGACGCCGGGAAGAAGCGGAACATCGCCCAGAGAATAGGGAAAGTGAGGAGCATCGGGAGACATCCTCCCATAGGACTCACGCCGGCCCTCTTGTAGAGCGCCATGGTGGCCTGCTGCTTCTTGAGCATCTCCTGCTGGTTGTCGCTGTGAGGGAACTTGGCGTTGATCTTGTCAAGTTCAGGCTTGAGGGCCGCCATCTTGGCCGATGAAGCGTAGGACTTGTATGTCAGAGGGAACACCACCAGCTTGATGACCAGAGTCATCAGAAGGATGACGAGGCCGAAGCTGCTGACGAAACGGCTGAAGAAGTCGAACATCGGGATGATCGCATACTTCGTGAACCAGCCGACGAGCCAGCCTCCGAGAGGGATGATCTTCTCATACTTGTAGCCGTAGCTCTTGAGAATCTTGTAGTCGTTGGGGCCGAAGTAGAACTCCAGCGGCACGACGACATTGTCCCCCTGGCCCAGCTCGGCGCGCATCTTCGCGCTGCAGGCCATCAGATTGCGGTCCGGATCGTCCTGAGCGAAGAAATTGATGCCGAGCTCTCCGGACGAGAACTGCTGCGGTGCGCGGACGATGGCGGAGAAGAACTGCTGCTGGAAGGCGAACCAGCTCAGACGCGACTCCACTCTCTTGGCTGCGCTGCGTCCGCGCCCGATCTCCACCGGCTTGTCATCACCTTCGAAATAATAGTCGAGCTTGGAGTACTGGGTCTCATTCTTATAGCCCTTCTCCATCCGCGGCATGACAAGGTCGAAATCGACGTCGAACGAGCTGACGTTGCGCGGAATCACGCCCTGCATCCCCACGAAAGAGAGCTGATTGTCCACACGGTAGCTCCCCTCGTGAAGCAGGTACTTCTGCTCTATGTAGCCGCCGCCCTCAAAGGGAAGACGCATCACCACGGAACTGTCCGTCACCGAAGCGAGAGTGAAGGTAAAATCCTTGGTCTGCACGTATTCTCCGGCATAAAGGCTGACCGAATACTCCGCCCCGCCCGGACGGAAAACGAAAAGATCCGTACTGTCGTAATTGCGGAAATTCTTGAGCCTCACCGAATAGGGCTTCGCCCCCCTGGTCGAGAACTTCATCTCAAGAACGTCGTTCTCAAGAGTCACGATGCTCTCCTGCGCCCCGGATGCCAGCTCAAGAAGCGAATCCTTGTAGATGGCGCTCTGCCCGGCAGTCCCGGACAGAGCGGCCCCCGATGAGAGTTCCGTCTGCGCAGCCATGCGCTGCTGAGGCGGCATCTGCGCGAGGGCGATGGAATCCAGCTGAGCCTGAAGAATGGCGGCCTTACGGGCCCTGTCTGACTGATAAAAAGTGAACCCTATGAAAATCAGGGCAATGAGAATAAATCCGATTACCGAATTTTTGTCCATTATTTGCCTTCCTCCTCTGCTTTGCGAATCTGCGCCTCAAGGTCCTTGAGATCGGCTTTCGCCTTTTCTATCTTCTCCTGCATCTGCCTTATGAGCGGTTCGCTGTTCTTTGAAGCAGAGAAAAATCCTATGTTGTTCTCGTAAGTGGTGATATTCTGCTGAAGCGCACGGTACTTGCCGACAAGGCTGTCCTTCAGGCTGACAGGAGCCTGTCCCCTGCCCTGGCGCGGGCCCTTGGCACCCTGGGAGAAGAGCGGGAAGGCCTTTTTCATCGCATCGCGGAAAGCCTCGTTGACGTTGTCCTTCTCCTTGTAAGGCACATGCCCTATCGCCTGCCAGCGCTCGTTGAACGAACGCATCCTCTCGGCATTCGCGGTCTCGTCGTCAAGCGGAGCATAGGCGACAACCTCCTCAATGAGCTTTTTCTTGGCCTTGAGGTTGGCGTAGAAATCGTTCTCCGGAGAGGCGTTGGCGTCACGCTTCTCGAAGAACTCGTCACAGGCGGCGCGGAACCTCTTCCAGAGCTGCTCGGACTTCTTGCGCGGCACGGAACCTATCTCCTTCCACTGCTTCTGGAGAGAAATGTACTGGTCGGCCGTCTTCTTCCAGTCGGTGCTGTCCTTGAGAGCCTCGGCCTGCTCTATCAGAGCCTGCTTCTTCTCGAGATTTGCGTTGAGATTGTCCTTTATATCGGTGAAATACGCCCTCTTCTTGGAGAAGAACGCATCGCATCCGGCGCGGAAGCGCTCATATATCTTCTGATTTTCCTTCTTGGTGGCGTAGCCTATCTTGCGCCACTCGGCCTGCAGGGCTTCGATTTCTTTGGTGAGCTCAGTCCACTCGGCGGAACTCTTCACGTCCGCGGCGGCAAGTTCCTCCACCTTGGCGCAGAGAGCGGCCTTCTTCCCGAGATTCTCCTCCTGCTGTTCCTTGAGGCCCTCGAAATGGGCCTGATAGCGCTTGTTGATGACCGCCGTCGCGGCCTTGAAGCGGTTCCAGATGTCTTCACGCTTCTCCTTGGCCACCGGCCCGTATTCCTTCCACTGCTCGTGAAGTTTCTGCAGCTCGTGGAACGCGCTCACGACGTTTTCGTTCTCGGAGAGCTTCTCGGCGGCCTCGCAGAACGCCTCCTTGGCTTCGAGGTTCTTGCGGAAATCCAGGTCACGGAGGTCCCTGTTTATCTTGACCATGTCGTAGAACTTCTCGACATAGAACTGGTAGGTGTCGTTGATATTCCTGTAGGCGGTCGCCGGAACCGGGCCCGCATCGCGCCAGCGGTTCTGAAGTTCGCGGAACAGAGGGAAACGTGCGCTCACGTCCTCCTGCCCCTCCACGAGAGCCTTGAGCTCGTCTATTACGGCCTGCTTTTTCGCGAGATTGGCCTCGCGCTGCTCGTCCATCTGGCGGTTGTACTCGGCACGCTCTTTTTTGTAGTCGGAATACATCGCCTTGAAATTCTGCTCGACGGCCTCAAAAGGATTGTCCGTCCCGACAGAGAGGTTGTCCTCACCTTTCAGCTTGGATAGCAGTTTATAAAACGCCGACTTTATGCTCTCGGCCTCCTTGGAGCGCAGCATGCTGTCCGCCCCGGACTTCAATTTGACAAAAAGTTCCGACAGTTCCGCAAGAGACTTGCCGGAAAGATCCTCAAGCTTGTCTTCCGCGGCATCAACGCTCTTTTCCGCTACTTCTGAAACGACCTCTTGGATCTTTTCAGGAAAGGTGTTTTCGCTCATAATGATTCAGAGTTTTGTTATAACTCACAAATATACGAATTAAATCAAGTAATCCGTCAAGATTCACTAAATTTGCGGAAATGTCGGACAGCAATCAACACAGAAAATGAGAATAGACATATTGACGGTGGTCCCGGAGCTGCTGGACAGCCCGCTTTCCCACTCGATAGTGGGGCGTGCGCGGAAGAAAGGACTCGCGGAGATTTTCATACACGACCTGCGCAAATACGGGCTGGGCCCGAGAAAGAACGTGGACGATTACAGTTACGGGGGCGACGCCGGAATGGTGATGACCGTTGAACCGGTATTCCGGATGATGGAGGAGCTCAAGGCGGAGCGCGACTACGACGAGATAATCTACATGTCGCCCGACGGGGAGACCCTTTCACAGGGAATCGTGAACGGACTTTCCCTCCGGGAGAACCTGATGATTCTGTGCGGCCACTACAAGGGAATAGACCACAGGATACGCGAGCACCTCGTCACGCGCGAGATTTCCGTGGGGGATTATGTAGTCAGCGGCGGAGAAATTCCGGCCGCGCTGCTCACGGACGCGATAGTCAGGCTGATTCCCGGAGTTCTCACCGACGAGACCTCGGCCCTTTCGGACTGCTTCCAGGACGAGCTCCTCTCCCCTCCCGTATATACCCGTCCGGCAGAGTTCAACGGGTGGAAAGTGCCTGACGTGCTGCTCAGCGGCAACCCGAAACTCATCCGGGAATGGCAGGATGAACAGTCCCTGGAAAGGACAAGAAGACTGCGTCCGGACCTACTTAATAAATAATTTTAAAATTCGTTGAAATTTTTTCCAAAAAAATTTGAAAAAGTATTGCATATCCAAAAAAGTTGCGTACCTTTGCTTTCGGAAATGAAACAACTCAGCCGTCAGCTTCGGCTACGGCATCTAACCAACGATAATTAACCTTCTATAAGGTAATACACTACTAACTAACCGTAAACCCCCGCTGCGAAGCGGGGGTTTGTCGTTGTTCCCGTCGTAAAGAGGCCCGGGAGAAACAGGGCCTGAAGCGCCGGGACAGAGGATGCGGCGGGCTACTTCTCCGGAATCAGGCTCACTTCGTAGAGGCGCGGCCAGTTCTTGCCGGTCAGATAGATTTTGCCGCTCTCCTCATCATAGGCTATGCCGTTGAGCACGTCCGTGTCGGCGGTGCGCAGCTTGTCGGGAAGCAGCCCGCTGCAGTCCACGGTGGCCTCCACCCTGCCGTCGGACGGATCGATGATGACCAGCATGTCCGTCATATAGACGTTGGCCCAGATCTTCCCGTCTATCCACTCAAGCTCGTTGAGATACTTCACCGGCCTCCCGTTCAGCTTGACGTCCAGCGTCTTGAGGAGCTTGAACTCGGTCGAGAGGAAATATATCCGGGACGAGCCGTCGGAAGCGATCAGAGACTCCCCGTCGGTCGTGAGCCCCCAGCCGTCGCGCGGGTAGGAATACGTCATCTTGTATTCAAGGGTCGCGGCATCATACACGAATGCGACCTTGTTGGTCCACGTCAGGATGAAGAGCTCCCCTCCGAGCATCACCGAGCCTTCGCCGAAATATCTGCGCGCGAAATCGAGCTTGCGGCTAACCTTCCCCGTCCGGAAGTCGACGACGCGGAACGATGACTGCCCGTATTGTCCGGTGCTCTCGTACATCTGCCCTCCCTCAAAAAAAAGCCCCTGCGTGTAGGCCGCAGCGTCGTGGGGGTACTCATTCAGAACTTTCACCTTATATTGCGTGACCCCGGCCCCGCAGCCGGGACAGGCCGCGCAGAGCAGCGCGGAAATCATAAAAACTGAAATTAACCTTCCATTCATAGCTGCGAATTTACAAACTAATTGTATATTTGCGTCCCGTTATGAATACAAAGTACATATTTGTCACGGGCGGAGTGGCGTCATCACTCGGTAAAGGCATCATCGCCGCATCACTTGCAAAGCTGCTTCAGGCCAGGGGTCTGAGAGTCACAATTCAGAAATTCGACCCATATATCAACATCGATCCGGGTACGCTGAACCCGTACGAGCACGGCGAGTGCTACGTCACCGAAGACGGGGCCGAGACCGACCTCGACCTCGGACATTACGAGCGCTTCCTCGGCGTCCACACCTCCAAGGCCAACAACGTCACCACGGGCAAGATCTACAACACCGTGATCACCAAGGAGCGCGAGGGCGCATATCTGGGCAGGACGGTGCAGATTGTCCCGCACATCACGGACGAAATCAAGCGCCGCATGCTTCTGCTCGGCAAGACAGGCAAATATGACATCGTCATCACGGAAATCGGAGGTACGGTCGGAGACATGGAGTCGCAGCCCTTCGTCGAGGCGGTGCGCCAGCTCCAGTGGGAGCTCCCGGAGGAGGACTGCATGTCCATCCACCTCACCCTCGTGCCGTATCTGAGCGCGGCCAAGGAGCTCAAGACCAAGCCTACGCAGCACTCCGTGCAGATGCTCCAGCAGTCAGGGGTGCAGCCGGACGTGATCGTGTGCCGCACCGAGCACCCGCTCACTGCGGAGCTCCGCAAGAAGGTGGCCCTCTTCTGCAACGTCAAGCCGGGTCACGTAATCCAGTCCATCGATGCGTGGAGCATCTACCAGGTTCCTCTCAACATGCACGAGGAGCATCTGGACGAGCTCGTGGTGCGCCACCTTCAGGTGGAGAATTTCGCGCAGCCGGACATGAAAGGCTGGAACTCCTTCCTCAGCAAACTCAAAAACCCGAAATCAGAAGTCAACATAGCCCTCGTGGGCAAATATGTGGAGCTTCAGGATGCATATAAGTCAATACTTGAGTCGTTCGTGCACGCCGGTGCCGCCAACGAGTGCAAGGTCAAGGTGCACACCGTGCACAGCGAGCACCTGGACGAGGCCAACGCCGGGGAGATTCTCGGGAAAATGGACGGCATACTCGTGGCTCCCGGATTCGGAGAGCGCGGGCTGGAAGGCAAGGTCGCAGCCGTCAAGTACGCCCGCGAGCACAACGTGCCGTTCTTCGGAATCTGCCTCGGAATGCAGATGTGCGTCGTCGAATTCGCCCGCGACGTGCTCGGATACAAGGACGCCGCCTCGGCCGAGGTCGACCCGAAATCCTCTCACCCTGTGATAGACCTCATGGAGGACCAGAAATCCACCACCATCAAGGGCGGCACCATGAGGCTCGGAGCCTACGACTGCCAGCTCAAGAAAGGCTCCCTCGCGGAGAAGATTTACGGCTCGACGATGATCTCCGAAAGACACCGTCACCGCTACGAATTCAATTCGGAGTTCCTCGAAGCCTTCGAGAACGCCGGGCTCGTCGCCACCGGACGCAACCCTCAGACGGGCCTCGTGGAAGTCGTGGAGATACCGAAGCATCCGTTCTTCATCGGAGTGCAGTTCCACCCGGAATTCAAGAGCACGCCTGAACAGCCGCAGCCCATCTTCACCGCCTTCGTAAAGGCCGCCATGGACTACAAGGCCAAGAGAGCGTAAGTTTTCCTTAATAATAAATGGGATGGTCAGAAATTTGACCATCCCATTTCGTTTACAGTGTCCGCAGAGGAGTCAGAGTGACAGGCCCAAGCAGACCGGAATCCTCCACAGCCCATCCTGCCGCAGAGAAGTAGCCGTCAGGCCCCCTGCTCGCCCCGCGCGGAGCTATGTTGGCATTGTAGAAAATCCTCCACTTGATGCCTGAGCGGTCCATATAAGAGATGCGGTTCTCGCTGGAGCTGGACACTCTCACCGTCAGTTCCCCGCCCCTGGCGACCTGCTCCGGGGTCAGAGTGAGGACATACGGCTTCTTGAACACCGTTCCGAGATACTTTCCGTCAAGCCACACGGCCGCGCTCTCGCGCACGTCCCCCAGGTCCAGGGCCCAGGCCGCTGCGGAATCAGGAGCACCCTGCCGGAGCGGAAGAGTCGTCCTATATTCCGCGCTACCCGAGAAAATCTCATAAGAGCTGCCGTATTTTGTCCATGAGCCGAGGGCGTTCACGCTTCTGGAGGCAGGAAGTTCAGGGCCGCCGAGAGTAAAGCGCACTTGCCACGGCCCGGCGACGCTCTGCGATTTCCCCTCCGGAGCATAGAACGCATATTCTTCTCCCGAATACTCTCCGGCAAAGGTCTCAAGAAGATACGACTCGTCCGGAAGAATCTTCATCAGCACCTCCCTGCGTCCGCCGCCAGACTCACGCGTCCTGCCATAGCCGAACTTTTCCGTCATAGGATTGTAGATTCCGACAGTCCCGCAGACGGCATCGAGAGGCACCCAGCCCTCGACGGTCTCGGAAGAGGAATTCTTTACGAAATAATACTTGCCGCCGTCATCCTTGATGCGGCTGATGCACTGAAGTCCAAGGTCATACATGGTCTCACGCGTCACCCCGGCCATATCCAGCATCGCGGACAGGTCGGAAGAAAGAAGCACCAGGCCCTTGCCGCATTTTGCCACGCTGATGTCCCCCTGCTTCTCGAACTTGAGAGAAGCCTTGAGCTTTTCAAGACGCGCGCGGCGCTCACTAAGTTTGTAGAGTCCCGGCACGTCTTCCGGAAGAGCGTCCTCCACAATCACGGTGGCTCCCTTGCGGGAGAGTTCCAGCAGCCTTTCGAAAGTGCTGAGAATCATCTTGTCACATTTCGGAATCACGATTGTCCGGTAGCTGTTGCCGCCCTTGGTGAGAATCTTCCCGTCGGAGACGCTGACATTGTCCTGCAGCATCTTGTCGGTGATATAATCCCATGTGTAGCCCTTGTCATACAGGGCAGTGGCGGACGCGCCGATCGAACTCTGGACAGGGGTGTTCTGATTCATGTGATACAGCATCGGCTCGCGGCCCCGCTCCGACTGCAGGTCGGTGGCGTCGAAAAAGAGCAGGATGTCGTTGTCCGGGCGGCCCGCCTGCAGGAAGGACTGACAGCGGGCGACATAGGCGTTGAATGCGCCGAAATCAGGCCAGAAGCTGTTGGTCGGTTGGAAGTGCACGGCGGCATAGAAGAGCCAGCCCGGCCACGGGGCGTCGTTCGGCGAGAGACAGGTTCCGTGATAGAAGATGTGGTTGACCCCGGAGAGCAGATACGTGTCCACTGAGGTCTTCACATCGCCGAGAGTCGAGCGGAAATGATCGTTGAGCCAGGTCGCGGATTCGGACGAGGTCAACGGCTTGTCCGTGACATGGGCGGCGGACGAAGCTGTCTTCATCCCCACTATGCTGCGTCCCTCGGTCTCGGGCACGTCGCTCACGGCATAGACGTCGAGGATGTTGGCCGGAGAGCCGTGGGCCTGATTGCGGATGCCCTTGCCCTGCGCGGCGGCCCAGTGCTGCCAGCGCATCGAATAGGTCTCAATGAGAAGCTCTCCTATCGTCTGACGATAATCGAAGACGACCCTGTCCGACGCATCCTTGTCGGCGCTCAGACCGAGAAGCTCTGGCATGTGCTTCTTAAGGTCATAGCCTCTGCGGGACTTGAACTCCCGGAAGAAATCCTGCGTCCAGTCCGAATTTCCCACGGCATCGTCAACCTCGTAGGAATCATTGAAATAGTAACGGATGCCGCTGACATCGTAGCCCTTGAAAGCCTCGTCGAACTTCCTCAGGTAGCGGTCTATCGCATCGGCGGAGAAATGGTCTATCACATCGCCCTCCCCGCCGGGGCCGGCCCTCTCGACCATCTTCCCATGATAGCCGAGGAAAAGTTCGCAGACGGTCCAGTCGCCTCCCTCGGGCGCGGTCCAGTCGAGGGTTCCGTCTCCTGCCACCTTGGACGTCAGATCCTCATAACGTCCGTCAGAACAGTTCGCAGTCACCGCAATCAGCGGAAGAGGGAGAGGATAGCGAACCTGCTCGAAAGCGTGCTGCTGCAGGCTGTCGTTGGCCGCCACCGGATATTTCATATCCTTTATGTCAATCTTGGTGCCGAGAGTCCTCACCATCGGAGTCTCTATGTATTCCACCTTCTCCCGGAGCCTCTCTCCGCCCTTGACTTCAAGGGTCTTGGAGGCCAGATAGCGGCAGGCGTAGTCCGGAGTCACCCACGAGCCCCCGAACGGCCAGCCGGACGCGTTGGCGAGGTCGATTCCGAGATCGTGCTCCCCGGCCGCCTTCAGGGTATATGAAAACAGGTCCATCCAGTCCTTGGACAAATAATCGCGGTAGCGGTCCTCATAGCCCTTGGCTCCATAGATGGTCGTGACCTCCATGCCGCCGAGGCCGGCCTTGGAATACTGCACCATCATCGTATCAATGTCGGCCTCCCCCACGGCGCTCGCCGGCCACCACCAGCGCGTCCACGGTTTGGTCTGTCTTGTTATCTCGGGCCAGGAGAGTTTCCCTGTCTCCGGTTTCGCCTCAGATGCGCCGCCCCCCGGGGAGCACGCGGAAAAGGCTGCGGCGCAGGCGAGGGCCAGCAGCGCCTTCAAACGGGTCATTGTGTTCATAAGGGCGCAAGTTAGCGATAATTTGGGAATATTCAGCGGCGCCTGCCCCTCTCTTTGCGCGGCGAGCCCCAGAGGAAGGCCGGCAGGAAGAAGAGCAGAGCTATGACCGAGAAAAGCAGGCCGGAGATCGTCCCCACCGCAAAAGCGAACCAGTATAATGTCCCCCAGATTTCGGGCAGGTGGTTAAGTCAAAAAAAGACTATAATTTTACACCGGAATGGGAAAGACAAC
>CAVHNN010000043.1:0-15112 GCA_963637465.1 Paludibacteraceae bacterium | reverse complement strand
CGAGGTCGGTGCCGCCGCCCGAACCGCTGTCGTCCTTGCCACGGGCGGAGATGAACTCATCGGAGTACAAGCCTACGTTGGTGTGAAGATTGCCGTCCCCGTCAAGCTCCAGATAATGCTCATCATCGAACCATATCTTCGAAGTGCGCAGGTACTTGCGCAGCTCCGCCGCACCCATCACCGCGTCGCCGTTGGCATCGATGAGCGCGCCCTTGCCGTTCTTTCCCGCCGTGTATTTGCCGGCCTTCAAGCCCGCAAGAAACGCGATGACGCCCTTCGCCGCGTCATCATTGTACTTGGAGAGGAACTCCTGCTGCGAGCGCAAGGCGGAATAGACATTATAATCGGACGGGTCGGCATCGCTGCGGCTCCCGATGAGGCTCATATTGTTGCCGCTGCCCTTGCTGCCCGACATCACCTGCGTGACGATGTTCGTTATCGTCGTGGCCTGCGTCTCCGCGAAACTCGCCTTCTGCTTCTCCCGCAGCGTTATCTTGTATGCCGGGATGACATCCGAGCCCTCGTCTATCGTCAGCGTGCTGATGAGGACATACTCCGGGGCTTCACCGATGACATCCCCGTCCCCCAGCTTCATATACATCCCCTCTTTCAGAACCTCGCCCGAGGTCGCGAGGACTTTCGCGTCTATCTCCGGCTCGTAATACGGCTGTATCTTGCTGATGCCGGCATACAGCGAACGCGCACATTCAAGAAGCGTCTCCTCCGCCACGAGGATGTATATCTCCGGCATCTCGATGTCGAGAATCACGAAACCGTCCCCCGCCAGAATCGGGAAGCTCGCATTAGGATAGCGCATACCCACGGATTCGTCCTGCGTGCGCTTCATCGTCAAGTCCCAGTCGTCCGTCTCCGGGCGGTAGGTGCAGCTGCGAACCGCGAACTCGCGACCGCCGCACATCCCGTCCTTCATCGAGAGGGTGGCGATGCCGCCGCTCGCCGTGGACGTGCACTCGCTCAAGTCGAAGCCTATCTGCTTGACCACGAGATGGAACAGGTCGTCAGCGGATTCCCGGAACTCGAAACGAATCGAGCCCGTGTTCCGGAACCACTCCACCGTCATAGGCTCCCCCGTCGTCGCTGAACTTGCTATCTCGATATGGACATCAATGTTCTTTATCGTCCCCGTGGCGATGATGTCCAGCTCCTTCAACGCCACATCCACCATCGGCGAGCCCTTGACGGGAGTGACATCGAAATCCTGCCGGATGTCGTCCATCACGAATGTCGTCCCGTCGCTGTCCAGAACCGTCACCTGCGTCACCTGCGTCAGCGTCACCACGTCCCCGCTCGCGGTATGGCAGTCGCAACTGAACCGGAGATCCGGATAAATGTGGACACGCGGCGTTGACGCTGTGGGTGCATAGCCGTAGATGCTCACCCTCGCCATATAGAGCACCTCGGTGCTCCCGCTCCCGGTGCTTGCGTCTATTTCGTCCGTATAGATGACCGAACCGTCGCCCCCCTCGCCGATGATGCCGCTGTCCGTGGGGTTCATAGCGGACTTGATGGTATCCAGCCTCTCATCGTCCGGGTAAATGGCAGCATCCGGCACATAGGTGGTGTCCCCCTGCTCCGCCTTCACCGTGCGCAGCAGGCCTGCCGTGAGGTTCTTCACGGAAGGATATATCTCATCGTTGTCGCCGCCGTCGAAATAGACCTTCTTCGGGATGAGACCGTACTTCGCCACCTTGTCCGCATCCTCGATGTACGCAAGACTCGCATCCGGCAAGGTCGAGCCGGTGTCCGGGTCGACAGCCGTGCCCCAGTCCGACAGCGGGAGCATAAGGTTCACGATGTTCACGCTCTTCGCGTTGCATATCCGCTTGCCGTTGTAGTACCGCCCCGGCATATTCCGGTCGCTGCCGTAAGCGTACAGGCGCGTACCGAACTCGTCCGTGTTGGTCTGCGACCGCTTTATGGCCGTCAGACCGTTGCCGAGACCGTACTGGAAGAGACCCGTGGTGTTCGCGTCCTCCCGCTTGTTCGGCCTGCCTATCGTTATCACGTCCTTCTGCAAGGACGCATCGTAGGTGTGTATCCACCCTATGCCCTCCCACGTGTTGTATATCGCGTTGAGCGCGCCGAGACAGCTTGCGCTGCTCGCCGTGAACTCCTTCTCCTCGGAGAGCGTTGCAATCAGGTCGGCATCCGCACTCTCGTCCAAGTCCATCACCTTGATGAGCCACTTGCCCGGGAAAGCCTCGTCGATATTCGCCTGTATCCGCTTCGCGATGCCATAGACGTTCTCGTAGGTGGACACGCTCTCCCGCGTGGAGAAATGGAGATTCTTGTCCTTGTCAAGAACGGAATCATTGAAAAGGGCGATGTCCAGCTCCTTCGTGGCGCAGTGGAACTGCACGTTGGAATACACGAATGCCTCGCCGGAAGCGTTCTTCCGTGCCTGCTTCTTCGGCTGCGGGATGGAATAGAGCCTGTACCGCAGACCCGTGCGCGTGTAGTCGACATAATCGCCAATCTCCCACGCGATGGGGACGGAAGACGCTATCTCGCCGAACTCGACGTAGGAGACCTTGAGATAAGTCCCGTTGTACTTCGGCTCGCCGCTGTAACGGATGCTCTTGCCGTCTTTGGAGTATATGCTGAACTTCGCCATATCATCAAGCCGGCGTGGTCGTCTGCGCCACCGCCGTTATGCTGCCGTTGCTCAATGTCATAAAGGTCTCGGGGTCGTTCACCTTGAAGGTCACGGTGAAGGTCAGCCGCGCCCAGTCGTCCCGGGCCTTGAACTCGCCCTCCTCGTACCCCGCATAACGCACCTTGCGCCGCCCAAGTCCCGTATAAGCATCGTACACCTTGAACTCGCCGCTGCGGATATGCCCGAAGAACGCCGCCATCTGCCCGCGCAGCACACTGGCCGCGCTCTTGCCCGCCGTGGCGTATGTTTTGACATAGAACTGCACCTCGAAGGTGAAAGCCTCGTAGAACATCACATCTACGAACTCGTCGTCCCCGTTCTCGTCCTTCCACTCGTTCTTGTACGGCTCCTTCGGAGTCGGGAGCGCGGGATAGGGGTTCGTCTTCGCCACAAGCCCCCACTCCGCCGCCGTGTCTATCGCGGCGGTGTCGCCGTCGCACTGGACATAGAAGGGCTTGTAGTCTTTTATGAAGGGCAACCAGACCATAACACAAATTTACAATAATCTGCAACAAGATACAACATTAATTGACTATCTGGACTTTCAAAGAATCACCATACCCGGATGCCATAGAGAAGTTCCGGACAAAGCCGTTCAGACTGTTCAGAATCTCCTGATTGCTCGCGGCGATATTGGCGGTATCCGCTTGCACCTTCGCCAGATACTCGTTCAGAGTGATGCACAGTGCGGACTGACCCTCCACTGCGTCGGCAACGCGCCCCCACTGGATGCGCCCATAGGACACGTCTGCCCTGATAGCATTGAGATAAGACGCAAGCAGATTGGCGGTGTCTTCCGTGATGCTCTTGAAGCCGTTGCCGAGACTGCTGTCGTCACCGTCCGGGCGGTACAGACTGAAGCCATACTTCTCCGCCTCCTCCTGCGCAACCTTCAAACCCCCACCCACTTTTTTGATACCCTCTGTGAGGCCGGCGATAAACTCCGCGATAATCGACACCCACGTCTTGCCGTTGCCCTCCTCGCCCTTTATGTCGCTGCTGTTCTCCAAATCCTCCTGCAACTGCTTGAACTTCTCCTCGAACACCGCCGCGAACACCGCCTGCGCCATCAAGTCCTCCAGCACGCCCGTCACATAGTCGTGGAAGTTATCTATGGCCGAATAAAGGTCATCGTTGCGGAAGGCATCAACCAGAGAATCACGCAGTTCATTTCCCATCTCCCCCGCCAATTCGGAGATGGTTTCCTCTATCGCCTTCTGCGCCTCCACCATCTTCTCCTTTATTTCATCCCAGTGGTCGACAATCTCCTTCGTCTTGTCGTCCAGCTTGTCGTAGTCCGCGATGATTCTCGGGTTGAGTTCGTAGGTCTCGGAATCGTAAAGCTCTCCGTACTGCTCTTTGAGGGATTCGAACACCGGGACAGTTTTACGCTTGAAGGCTCCCGTAATCATCCCTATCACCGAACCCGTCACCGCACCGAGAACCGTACCGACACCGGGGATTATCGACCCCAGCGCCGCGCCCGCAGCCGCGCCCTTGCCGATGTCCCCCCACGCGCTCACCGCCTCCTTCTTCGTCCCCGTCTGCACCTGCCCGTTGCCCAACTCACCCACTATGCTGTCCAGCTCCGCCTTTGCCGCCTTGTACTGCCCCACGGCGGATTTGGCCTTCGCGAACGGACTCTCCACACCGAACACATTGCTCTCCTCGTAGTCCATCCGGTCGAGCATCAGACGACGATAGGCGAGGTCGGTACTCAATACCGTGAGTTCCCATTCCTCCTGCGCCTTCTTGTTCTCCTTGATGTTGTCCGCCACGCTGCTGATGAGTCCCGCGATGCTGGTAATCGCCGTGGCGGCGATTCCTGCGGTGTCGCCCTCCTTTATCGACTTCTGTATGCTCGCGTAGGACGATGCGAACTCCCCGATGGCGGACACCGCATCACCGAGGACTTCTCCCGCCCCGCCGAGGCCGGACAGGGCATCGCCGAGACTCTTCGCCGCAGATGCGAGCGAAGTCAGGGACTTCTCTATCTTCTCCCATTTCTTCGCGTCGACAATCTCCTCCTGCTCATCGCGGGCCTCCTTTATCTTTTTCAGAATGTCCTCGATGACGAGCTTCAACGCCTCCGCTTTCTCCTTGTCCCCGTCCGGGATGAGCGACATCACCTCCGCGTCCGTCAGCTCGCCGAGAGCCGCGAGGATGTCGTTCAGCTCCTTGAGCGACTTCTTGTCGAGACGGTCGAGGGATAATCCCTTCTTGTCCCGGAGCCAGTTCTGCACGAAATTGCTCCCCAGCTCTTTGATGCGCTGCTGCGCGATGTCGCGGTTCGCCTGCTTCTCCGCCTCGGCCCACGCGTCCACGGCGGCAAGCGCGTTGTCGCGGTATGTCGTCCATAAAGCCTCTATGTCCCCCTCCTCGCGGTGCAGCTCCCGGTACGCCTTCTCCCCGGCGAGTATCGTGTTCCGCTGCTCCGTGGCCTCCGCATCCGTCTTTCGGTTCTTGCGGTCGAGGTCATCGCGGATGACATTCACTTTCAGCTGGAGGTTCTCCCCGTTCACATCCTTGATGTTCTCCGCTATCTTGTCGAGGATGCCCTGCACCTTTTCGAGAGCCGCCGCGCTGTCCTTGTAGGATTTGAGCATCTCCTCGGCCTTCGCTTTCGCCGCCGCAAGTTCAAACTCCTCGCGGATTTTCCGCGCCGCCTCCGCGCCCTTCTCCCCGTACTTCTCCATATCGTCCGCCACGCGCAGCAGAGCCGCGTCGAAGTCGAGCGTTGACTTCAACGCCTCGTCCGTCTCCGTCGGGAAAAGACCCGCCTCGCCGAAGAGTATGCCCTTTATGGTCGTGTCGTCCGACTTGTTCATATACGGCTTGAAAGCCTCGTACTGCTTGCGTATCTCCTCGATACGTTGCTGCCGCAGCTTGAGGGCGGCAATCTTGTCGTCGCATAGCTTATCCCAACTCTTCTCGGATTGCTTTTCTTTCTTGAGCAGTTCTTTAGATGAGCCGAAGACATCATCTTCCCAAATCGCCTGCGACATCTTCTCGAAATACTGGACGCGGAGAGCGAGATTCGCAGAGGTGGTCTCCCCTTTGGCCTTCAACATCTTGGCGTACTCATCCCACCCCTGCTCCTCGGTCTTCTGAAACTCCTTCGGGAGCCGGGCGAGAGCCTTCGCGTCATCCTGCATCTGTTTCAGGGCGTTCTCGGCGAACTCCGCGACATTCGTCTCCGGCTTTATCTCGAAGCCGGCCATAGACACGCCGCTCGGCGCGGGATTCTTCTTCATCCATTCGGAAATGGCTGACTGCGCGGGGGTGAGCCCGTCCGCGCTGACAACGAGACCGAAGTGGTCGAACATCTTGCTGACGACCTTCTTGTTCTCCTTGCCCATCTCCTCGTACCTCATACGAAGCCTCTCCTGCCAGGACTGCCAGGACTCAAATTCATCCTCACCCTCTCTCATCATCAACTCGCTATCCTCCGCCACGCCTATCCCCAGCAGATACTCCCGTACCTGCCGATGGCGTGTTGACGTGAAGTCCTTTTCAATGTCCGCATCGGCTTTGTTTACTGCCTCGCGGAACTCCTGCGTAGCGGCAAGATACCTGTCGCGGGCCTTGTCTATAATGTTGTCATAGACTATAACCGCCCTCTCCACGCCTTCTTCGTCTACGGTAAACTGTGTTCTCGCGCCGGTTCTGTTCAACAGTTCGACAAGCCGCTGCAAATCCTCGCTCAGCTCATCCTTGTTCCTCAGCCCCATCACATAGGCATCGAGCAACTGGATGGAACCCTCGTTGATGAGACCGTTTCTGCGATACTGCTTAAATTTCCTCCCGGTACGCAGCTGAGCGTTCAAGTCTTCGACTATCTTGTTGGCCTCCTCCTTATAGCCCTTGAGCAGAATCTCGTGAGCCTGATGCGAGGCGTTCTCGGCATAATACTGCTTCATATTCTGCGTGGCCGCGTCCCACGCCCCCGCGAGGTCTTCGACGGCAATCTTCTGACGGACGTTCTCGTCGATGAAGTTCGGGAACTTCTCATACAAATCGTTGAGAGCGTCCTTGTAGTCCTTGGCCGTTTTCTTGCCGTCCTTGAATTGCTCGTGTACCTTTTCGAGGGTGTTCCACCCATCCGAGAAAAGGGTGAGATTCTCGCGGTAACTCCGCGTCAGCTCGTCCATTGAGCGGGACAGCGCCTCGTTCTCCTTGCGCATCCCCCTGAACTTCTGAGCTACAAGAGCGATAACGGTCACCACGAGACCCAATATGCCGAGCGCGGCCTTCCTCGCGGCGTTGAGGGTGGCCAGCGTGGCGGCCTCCTCCATATTGTTCGCGATGGCAGTCTTCTGTACCGCATTGGCAGTCGGAATCAGTATGGTGGACAGCTTGAGCTGCGCGTTCTTCACTATCTGGAGACTGTTGTTTAATGCCTGATAGGCGTTAGCCGCCTTGGTAATCCCATTTGTAATCGCCATTGCTGCGGCATAAGCACCCAGTCCCTTGACAACGGCGGAGACATAACCTATCCACTTCTCATAGTTGGCGAAAAGGCCGGTCAGCATCGTCACTATGCCCTTTATCGTCCCGCTGTTCTCGTTGCCAATCTTGGAGAGCATAATCTCCCACGCATCCTGCAAGTTGGAAATCTTACCCTTGACCGTCTCGGCGAGCACCTCCTGCATATTGTAGAACTTTCCGCCTGCGGAGGTCATTCTGTTGAAGGCCTCCTCCACCATCGCAAAAGGCACCTGCCGTGCGGAGATGCGGTTGAACACCTCCCCCACGGAGATGGCGTGCCCCTCTATCTCGGAGAACTGCTTGGCGAGCTCGGCCAGAATCGGTATTCCGGCCTCGGTAAATTGTCTAACTTCCTGACCTCTAAGGAACTCCGCCGACCGCACCTGCCCATAGGCAAGGATGATACGCCCCATATCCACACCAAGACCCGCGCTGACATCCGCCAACTTCTTGGTGGTCTCGTACACCTCGTTCACGGGAACGGAGAAAGCCGTAAGCTGCTTCGCGTAGGAGACGAGGTTCTGGAACGTATAAGGCGACTTCACCGCAAGCACCTGCAGCTGGTTGTAGATGTTATCTGCGGCGATACTGTCTTGGAGGATGGCGCGGAGCGCGACGTGCTGCGCCTCGAACTCCCCCGTGATGCGGATAAGATTCCGCAGAATGGTAGCGGCCCCGAAAACGGACGCGTACTGCGCGACATACGACGTCAGCCCCCTCATAAGGGATGTCTGGCGGGTCAGCTGGGACGAAATGCTGACCGCAGCCGCACGCTGACGCTCCTGCTCGTTTGCCTTCGCCCTTTCGAGCGCAATCTGCTCATTGAGCTGGCTTATCTCCTTTGAGGTCAGCTGCCCCGCCTCGGCCTTCGCTATCTTCTGCTTGACCTCCTCGGAGAGAATCTTCTGATTAATCCCGACGAGCGTCCGGCGCAATCCAATCAGCGCCGTCTCCGCCGCCTGCTTCTCCGCATCTGCTTTTTTCTGCGCCGCGATGCGCTTGTTCTCCGTTGCGATGACGGTTTGCAGGGACGCTATCTCCTTCGCGGTCAGTTCTCCGCTCAAACCCTTCTGAATGGCGATTTGCGTCTCCGCAGAGAGGAGTTCCTGATTGACCCCCGCGAGCGTGCGGTTGAGCGCGAGAATGGCGTTCTCCTTCTGCTCGCGGAGCGTAAGCGCGGCCTTCTCCGCCGCCTCACGCTTGGCGGATTCGCTCGTGGCGGCCTGCATCTGCGTGACAAGCGACTGATACGACCCCACCTGCTGCCTCGTCATACCCTCCTTGTTCATCATTATGCTGAACTCCTCGGCGAGCTCCCCCTTGTGCTGTTCGCGGATATTCAGAAGGGCCTTCTCGATGGACTCCATCTGCTTGAGCACCTGAACCTCATCCTGTGTCAATTGCCCGGACTGCTCCTTGCGCTTCCGGCGCAGCTCGACGAGCTTATAGACCTTCTCCTCCTCTTTCTCCTGTTCGCCCATAGCCGCAGCCTCTTTCTTGGCGGCGGAAGCGGCCTTCTCGGCGCTCTGCGCCTTCTGCTCCGCACTCTTCACCCCCTTGCTCTGCGCGGCATCCAGAAGATTCTGCACGGCCAAAGCGGCCTTGACGGACTTCTCGAACTTTTCCGCCGCCGCGTTGACCTCCTCCATCTTCTGTTTGAACTTGTTATCGTCGAGGATAATACTGAATTTCAGTTCATCTATATCAGCCATAATATCGTAATGTCAAATGGTTTCAAATTCAATCGGCCTCGCCACGGAACACCTCGTCGACCGTGTAGCCCTCCTCCTTCTGCCGAGCCTTGCGCCGCGCCTCCGCCCTCTCGTTGGCAAGCCTCTGCAACTCAAAAGCCTTGTCATTAGGGTTGTAGGACTTGTTCCCGTCCTTCGCCTTGTAGTTGTAGAGCGTATGCGGCAAATCGCTCTGCATAATCTGCTTTTTTGCGCGGGACAGCACCGCGTATGAATCCCATTCGGGAACCGTCACCAATCCGAAGAAGAACCGCCGGGATATTCCATATTGCGGAAAATCCTTCACGAAAGCCGCCCTGCGCCCTATTTCGGTGTAGGAAGGGATTGGCTTCGAGCCGCCATCGTCTTGAGGTCTGCTCTTATAGCCCTCGCTGATTGAGTATTCATCGAATACCAGAGCAGGAAATCCGAGGTCTTTTTTTTTACGCAGTCCAATACTGCTGCCACCTGCGCCTCGTTGAGCCGCCACACATAGGCCCACCACCGCCAGACAATCGGAAACCACAGACGCAGCTTCCAGTAGTCGTTGAGGACATAGCACACGGCGATCTTCAAGTTCAGATAAGGGTGCTTCGCGGCGGAGCGCATCAGCTCGTCCGCGCCCTCGGCCCGCTCCTCGGCCTCCTCCCTTTCGAGAAGCAGACGTGTCACCTTGTCCACGGTGCAGTCGAGGAGGAATTTCAACTTGACCTTGTGTTTTGTCCCGGGTATGGTTATCACGGTCGGGATGTCGTTCATTATCGACATCATCGCCTGTCTCGCCGCGAGAGACGGTTGCTTATCTTCCATAAATGAATCTTTTTAAAAAGGGGCGGGCGACTTTCGACACCCGCCCCTCGGAATCAGTCATCTCCGCGATTAAACGGCGGTAGCCGTCGGCAGAGAGGTTACAACCATACCGTTCACGTCGGCGACGCAGACACCGGTGAGGCTCATCACCTTCGGAGAGGTGTTGTCGGAGCCCTTCGGATGGGACAGACGCATCTTGACGTGGTTCAGAATGATGGAGGTCTTCTTGCTCTGGGAAACGGCAAGTATGACGGCCTCCACGGTCTTGGCCGCACCGAAACTCTTACCGGCATAGGTGAAGTCACCGTCCGGGGTCTTTACGCCGGAGACCGCCGCGCCCTCCTCGAAGAAGGTGGACATCAGGTCGAGATTGATTGACGGAATGTCTCCGGTTATAGTGTACTCCTGATCCTCCACGAACTCATTGTCGATGATTTCGTGCTTCTGGTCGAGGCGGACAGGGTTGGTAGAAGCCGAACCCTCGTCGAAGTTCAGCGTCCCCTCAAGAGTGACCAGAACATTGGCTGCGGAAAAATCCGTAGGAACCACATAAGGGTTCGCCGTCGGGTCGTAAATCAAGAACGCAAGCTGGGAATTGCCGATGTGCAAATCCTGCTTCATTGATGCTGAAAGTGTTGACATATTTTTTTGTTTTAGTTTGATTTTATAGTCACTGATAATTCAACCACTCTCGTATGGTATCCGTAATCATCGGAAGCGTCACCGAGGACGGAAGGCCGCCGGTCGAACTCGTACCTACCCTCAAAGCCGGGGAGACCCGCCCGGAGTGCCTGGTACATCCTGCTTAACTTCGCTCCGTTCTTGACCGCCTGGACATCCCGGGCGAACAGATAGATAAACACCTTGCACTGACCGTAGGCGGCAGCATCATCGACCCTTCCCGCCACCGACACCACCACGAAGTCATCCTTCGGGGAGGAAGTCGCCTTGGGACGGTTCGAGTACACGGCCTGGGAAACCCCCGCCTTGCGCACGATGCCTTTCAAAGTCTCCTCTATGTCGGTGATGTCAAAGTCGTTCATTTCTTCGCTGACGGTCTGTTCTTTCGGAAACGCTCCGGGAAACTCGAAGCAACGGAGGCTTTCAGAAGGTCCTGAATCTTCTCCTCGAACCGCACGCTGTCGTGAGGTTCTTCATACGTCGGCGGCAAGTCGCCGTCGTCCGCACGCTCTGACTTACCCTCGAAAGGATAGACCATTATCGCGGAGAAAACGCCCTTCTGCCCGGGATTGCCGCTCACCGCCTCTCTCCTCGCGCTCTCCTCGGCGGAGCCGTACTTGTTGGGCTGGCTGAGGTGGCTCGCGCCGGAGCCCACGACAGCCGACCCGTCCGCAACGGCCCATCCGTGAGTGTCGGATTCAAGAGTATGGTGCTGGTGATACCCGCCTTCAAGCTGTTCGTGCAGATTGACGGACTGCTCAAGCGTATGCTGAAGCTGGGCACAAAGGGCGGCGTTGCCCGCCGACCGAACCCGCTCGCGCACATTCTCAAGCCATTTGCCTATCTTGCTCTGCGCCGTCACTGCTTGACCTCGTTATACCAGATGTTCGTTCCGAAATTGGTGTTCTCTTTCCTTACAACCTCCGCTCTGAAAGTCCTGTCTCCATCGGTCAACTCCAGCAAGTCCTTTGTGCGTATCTCGCCGATAATCAAAGGACAAGCTACCCTCATAGCCGCCGTGATGACATCACCGGCGGTGGAGGCGTTGGCAACCTGCTGACGATAACCGAAAGGGATAGCCTCAAGCTCCTCCGTAAGAGGAACCCCGGACGCGTCCCGTTTCGGCATCTGACTTTCGTACACTGCAACCGGGAACGTCAGAGCATCATAGACGGGATTGGCGTTCTCGTCAAAAACGGGGTCGCCATTCTCGTCCAGTTCTGCCCGGAGCACCCGGAGCGTGTACGGAAAACGGGGATTGTAAGCCATATCAAAGAGCTTTATTTCCGGCGGGGGAATACTCTCATTCCCCCGGCCGTAATATGAATCGTCGACTTCACCGCGTTAATGCCGTATTTGGCGAGAAGGTCAAGACCCATCTGACGCATCAGACGCTTGTCATAGGCAGAACTCTGCTTGCCGCCCTCCCTGTGCGACCATCCGCCATCCGAATCCTCGACGGAACCCGTGACGGAAGGAGTGGAAGCGCACCAGAGATAGGTGTACGCCTTGCAGAGATCCCTCTGCTTGACCGAGAGTTCTTCCCACCAGACGTCATTCTCGGAAACGCCCGCATCGATAAGGACATTCTCAATAGCGCCGTCAGTGATGTCAAACGCCGTAAGGTCTTTTAGAAAATCTCTCACCAGTTTGGCCATAACGCGATTCGGTCAGTTTAGGATGCGGCCTCGTTGGTTGACAGATAGAGAACCGTCTGGATAGCCTTCGGGACAGGCACGCAGATGGATTCTATCTGGAAAGTGAGACCCTTCTTGCCCCTGTCCTCGCAGATGGCCATAGAGCCACCCTCCGTGTACATTATCGGAGAATCCGAAGTGGCGAGGATGTTGTTCGCACGCTTCCACTGGATTTCACCGAAATTCCCGGCAGGACGGAGGACGACGGTGTTCGCGTCGAACGCCTCGGTCTCGACGGTCTCGAAAGTCTTGGTCTTCGGATTGAGGAGAGTGCCGAACCCATAGTAGGACACCACCTCCACCTTCGGAAGATTGAGAGAGTCGAGATACCCGTTGAGGTCGTTGTCAGTCACGACATACTGGTCAATAGAGCCGGTGGTAGGGCCGAACTTCCAGAACGCCACACGGGACTTGGTGTCGGCGTGAGCCTTGAGCACCTCCCAGTTGGTCGCGCTGATACGGTACACGGATGCGGACGGATTGCGCGAAATGATGCGCTGTCTCCAGCCGTAGTTATACATATCCTCAAGGTCTCCGATAGGCTTCGCTCCGGCATCGCTCCACGCCTTCTTCGCTCCGTGCTTGTGCTCGCCGAGCCAGAAGCCGCCGCACTTCTTGCGGTTGTCCGCGATAGGGTTGAGGTTGATTTCAAACCCGATGATGCCGCCGTTACTGTTGGCCTTGGTCGTGACATAGGATCCCTTGGATTCAACCTGGAAGCCCGTGAAAGAACGCTGGCTATGGATGCTCTGGATGAGATTCATAGTGTCTTTCAGGAATTGGTCGTAGAACGGCCCGGACACATTCACGCCCTGACGGGCCAGTATCTGCATCTTCTCGTAGGAGTCGATGTCAAACGCCACTCCGCGCCCCATACGAGGGATTTCCCCTGTTTTCTTGGAGAACCCGGCGGTCGGGAGCAGCGGACCCTCGGCCTCATCCGTGAGATAGGTGGCCATAATAGGAACGCTGCGGTCTCCTATCTTCTGTTCGAAAGTCCTTGCCGGATTCTCAAACGGAGCAAGGGTGTAAAGACTCTTCCACTCCTCCTCGTCGAACCAGTAGTTCGGCTGCTCGGCAATCCAATCCTCCAGAGACGCGTAACCGCGAGCCAGAAGCCCCGGCTCAAGCAGCTTGTAAAATTCGGTCGAATAAAGACCCGAAATAAAATTCTTTGCCATAATTCAGTCCTCCTTTCTTTTAAGCGTTCTCTGCGAAATACTCCGGCTCTACAAAGAGACCGATTTCCCTTGCTGCGGCTATGACTGCGGCGGGAATGCCGTTGCAGGTATTGACATAGCAATACAGCTCGCCACGCGGGATGTCGACAAAATTCTGCGCGTTCCCGGCATAAAGGTCGCGGGTGAGAACAGCGTTGGCCTTAACGGCGAGCGACTTGTCCGCCCCCGCTTCGGCGGCAATGGAGATGAAGTCTCCCGCCTTAACAGAATCAAAATTCGCGGTCACGACGGTCACGGATACGGTTCCGTCTCCGTTGTCGGTCACCTTGCCGGCGGCGAGAGCCTTGCCGGTGTCGGATATGGAAGCCGGAACCACCATAATCACATCGGTAGCGGCAAGCTTCGGAGCAAGCCAGTGCGCCGCGAGCGTGATGACGGTGTTGGATCCGCTCGCCTCCGCCTTAATCACCTCCCAAAGTTTCATGAACTTCGCGGTGTGCGCCTTGAGGTCAACCTCGAAAGGCGTACCCGCGTGTACCAGTTCCTTTTCCGCCAAAGCGTCAGAGATGAGAGCGCCGTACTGGCGATACTTCACCTCGTCCGGATGGCAGAGGAACGGACTCGCCCCGCCGAAAGATTCCGAGCGGCGCGAATAAGCGTTGTTGAAATGTTCGTACATAAAGAATTGTTTTTGGTTCCACTAACTTTTGCGAACCCTGTCGGCATCCTCTTTTGCCCTCTTCGCCTTGTCTTCGGCCGTTATCTCCGCCGGTTTCGGCGTTCCGTCCCCGCGATAAGGGGCGGCCCCGTCACCGACATAAGCCTTCAACTTGGCCTCGTAGGCGGTCTTCACCGATGTCAGGAGCGCGTCCTCGGTCGTGTCGTCGCCAACGGCGACACCGGCCACGACATCGTCCCAAATCGGCACGTTGGACACCTTAAGTTCGCCGGCCTTTCCTTTCACCGAGGCGCGCAACGCAGCGTATCTGCTCTGCTTGGCCTGGAGTTCGTAATTGGCCTTCAACTCCTCGAAGGCGGTCTTCTGGGAGGCGAGGTCGTCGCGGAGCTGCTTGAGCTCCGAGGTATCTTCCTCGTCCCTTTTGTCCTTCTCTTCGGGGTGCTTTGCCTTGTAATCCGCAAGAGCCTTCTCGGCGGACTCCTTTGCGCGTTTGAGACCGTCGGTTTCCCCCTGGATTGACGTGGCGAGGAGTTTCGCAGTGTCCCCCTTTGCAGCGGTTACAATGTCTTCCTCCTTTGTGACGGAACCCTCCAGAACGGCAGCGATTCGCATCAGCGTGTTGTCGCTCAACCCCAGACTTGCGTACTCGGTTTTGAGCGCATCAAAGATTTTCTTTTTCATCGTTGTTAAAGAACTTTTGAGTATAAAAAAACAGAGCCCTGTCACGACCGAAGTCGCAAACAGAGCTCTATGGCTTTTTTCACTACCGGCGCATCAAGGGGCCATTCGGACTCGGATATACCGGCGACATCGCCGACACTTCACTATCACCTCCGTCTCGCCGCCGAGAGATACGACATTAAACATCTTCTGCCCGCAAAACGGGCAAAGAACGAAGTTCCTTGTCCGCCCATTCTCCTCCGCCTCTCTCAAATCAAACGATATAGACCCTTCCATACTTGGTACAAATATACGATAATTACAACAATATGCAACTAATAATGGAAAAATTTTAATAAATTTGCAGAAAGGGTTATTATGATGTTTTCTAATAACATACCCGTTCTATCTTATGCGGCAGTTCAAGTCCTTCGCGAAAAAGACAAGAACACCGTCAACCCCCTCCGCATCATCGCACAGGCAGGGGCACAGGAACGTATGCTCTCGCG
>CAVHNN010000042.1:0-15972 GCA_963637465.1 Paludibacteraceae bacterium | reverse complement strand
CGAGGTCGGTGCCGCCGCCCGAACCGCTGTCGTCCTTGCCACGGGCGGAGATGAAGCCCTCCGTCCAGAGGCCGGCGTAGTATTCCGGATTCACCTTGAGGGAGGATACCCCGTCCTCCTCAACGATGAGGAACATATTGTTAATCTTGTCCACCGCCCTCAACAGCTCCTGATAAGTCCTCGCGTAAGCGTTCGCGAGGTTGGACGTGGTGTTGTTGAGCGCCTTGATTATCTCTATGTCCCTGTTGGTCGACACCGTGGAATCGACGAGCTGGGTGATAGTCCCCTTGCGGACTTCGTTCCCCACGGTTACGGTTCTGACCTGCGGGTAATCCATCCGCGCCCTTATCGCCGTCACCCTGGTGTCGAGTTCCCTGTTCCCGAACTTGAAGAGTACCGGACTGCCCACCTTCAAGTCCATCTCCACGTCCGGATAGATGTCGAAAGAGTACTGGTTCAGGTCTGCGGAATACTTCTCCTCTATCTCGGTCATCATCGCCTTCTCCAGCCTGCCGTAGGCATCCTTGAGGTACTCGTCCGGCATCTTGATGTTGAAGAGGATGATATGTTCCTCTCTCTGGGGAATGAGATAGGCGGTATCCGGGATGATGTAGTCGTTGTCCTTCGTGTAGAGGATTTCGAAGTACCCCGCCGGGACGGTCACGACAGCCCCTTCCGCGGACGTGTACTTCGTGTCCTTGTCGATGTATTTCAGCTCGAACTCCCTGCCCCTCAACGCCCCCTCCTGGAACGACACCGAGACGGCCAGCCCCGATATGAGCATTCCCTCCCGCCCCTGGTGGACGGACGGGTCTTCGGAGTAGAGCCAGTTGTTGAACGTGAACTCGTCATATCCCGTTCCCGAATCGTAGGCCGGTCTGATGAACCAGACGGTGTACATATCGTAGATGGGGTTTCCGGAAGTGTCCGTGCCTATCTGAATCTTCTGCCCGTCGTCGTTGAGGACATACTTGAGGCAGGAGATGACCCCGTCAATCGCAAGGTTGGTCGCTGCAGGGTAGATGTCTTCGAAGATGAGAATCTTGCTATAGTCGCCCTCGGAATACTCGTAGTACCCGCCGGGGTACTTCTCCGGGTCGAGGGTCAGCCTCTTGTTGACGAGATTGTTGACGTTCGCCCCCCTGTACTCCTGCACTATGTTCCTTGTGGAGCCGAAGACATAGAACTTGTCGTAATAGCCCTCGGAGTTCCTGCTCACGGACGGCGTGGCCGCCTGCTTCCCGACTTCTATGGTCTTGGCATTCTCATCCCTCTTGCACTTCGAGAGATGCACCACCGTCCCGTCAACCCACCATTCGGTATTGAATGCTTCGGCGATGGAGTTGAGGCCCGAAAGCAAGTCCACGGAAGAGAACGAGACGGACTGCGACCCTCCCGCGTCGGTGACATAGGTGTAGGCGTCCCCGAACTCCTCCTTGAGGACCGCGACCACGCAGTCGAGAAAACGGTCTGCGGTGGCGGTGAGCGTCCAGTCTATCTCCCTGCCCGTGACATTCCCCCCGGAATCCCGGTCGTACATGAAGAACGGCACTTTCGACCACGACATCTCGAACGTCACGAACTCCGGCTCATAGCGCCACTCCCGCTCGGACTTCGCCTCCGGCGTGTAGGAATCCAGAAGGAAGAACATCTCCGAGCCGTACACGGCGTAAGACCCTGCGGGGAGAACCTCGAAGACGTCGGAACTCCACGACAGCTTGAAGTAGTCGCCGTTCATCAGCTCGCTCACCCTTTCGCAGTCGGAAGTGAGCGCGACCTCAAGATACGTACCGTCCGGACGATAGATTTTCATATCTCAAACAAAGAACTTGTGTTCGTTTCCCCTCTGTTGCTCGGGTCTACCTCCGTGAACTTCGCGGTTATGGTGCAGATGACCCCCGTAGGGCTGTATCCGTAGGACGCACTTTTTCCCGAATATACCAGCCTGTAATAATTGTCGTCCCCGGAGACCTTCACCGTAAGTTTCCGCCCGTCGAGAATCCCCCTGAACTTGGCTTCATTTGCCTTGAAAACGGCCCGATTTGCGCCCTTGATGACGAAAGAGAGGGAGATGTCCCTCGAATCGTAATAGGGGCTTAAAATGAGCCTTTTCCCGTGTTCCAAGGCATTGTCAGTCTCGATGTCATCCTTGAACCCCCTCGGAGAGCGGAGCGCGGCGTTGAATCCCTTCGCGACGCTCACTCCGTAGGAGTATGCATCGATGCCGTTTATGTACAGTTCTCCCGTCATAGTCTTGCCACCTTGTCGTTAATCTTGCCCATAAGGGCGTACATCTCCTGTATCGGCTTCACCACCTTTTGGGTGTTGCTGTTGATGTCCATAAGCTCCAGAAGCGCGTCCGCCTGTATTTTCCGTATGTCCTCAGCCGCGAGCAGCTGTTTGCCCCAGTTCGTGGTCAAAGCGGAACTCATCTCCCTCACGAAGGAGAGTATGGCGTCGTTGGAAATCTGTATGGCCGTGAACCGCCCGCTGAGCTCCGTCCCCACGTCCTGGCTCATCGTCTGGAACCCGCCCGCCGTGGCGGAGGATTCGGCCTCGTCGAGCGAGAGGTTCAGCCCCTCAAGGAACTTGTTGATTTCCGGAGCCATCTCCTCCGCCTGCCCGACAAGCGAGTTGAAAAGGTCGATTGCCCCCTGCGTGTTCCCGCCCGCGATGAGGTTCCCTATCTCTTCCTGTTTTTCCGGCGAGAAGATTTTCATCAGATACTGGCCCTTGATTACCGAGAGGGCGAGGTTCTTCGCGAAGTCCTTGGAATACCCGCTCAGGTCAGAGAGCGCGTTGCCGGTCTTCACGAATTTGTCGTACATATCTTCCGCCACACCGTCCATTACGCCGTCAAAGAGGCCGGACAGGTAGGAGGCCACCTGCGCGGTCGCATCCTCGTACTCCTTCCACGATTTTATCAGGTCTTCCACAAGGCTCTTCTGCGAATCGGATAGGTATTCCCCGTAGGAATCATACCACGCCTTCAACTTCTCCCCGAGAAGATTGCCGTCCTCGTCGAAGAAATCGTCCAGCCCGGCGGTCACGATGTTCTTGTTGGAACCCCAGAACTTCTGCCATCCGCTGCGCATATCGGCGGTGAGCGTGACATCCTCCAGCTTCACCCCGGAAGTCAACTTTTCAATCGTGCCGGCGTTGATGGTGGACGCGTCGCGCCCGTTGTCAAGCATCTCCCGAACGGCTTTGAGATAATCGGTAAATTTCCCCTCCCATTCAGCCCGCACTTCTCCGATGCCCTCTTTCATCCGGTTCCAGTTATAGAGGAACTCTCCGTAGTCGTCAGTGCCGAAAGCGTTGGAGAACGCCTCCTTGCCGGCTTCGAGCTCAATGTCCTTGAGAGCGTCCGCGTAATTCTCCGCCGCCTCGGCGGCCCTCTTCGATGCCTCCTCGCAGGAATTGAAAATGTCAACCACAATCGCCACCGCCTGCACCGCCGCCCCCGCGACGCTCATTGCGGAAGTGAACTTCTCCACCCCCGTGGCGGCGGTCTTGAACCCCTGAAGGGAGGTTATGCCCTGACCTATGGCCGTGGAGAACGCCCCTGCGGTCTTGAGCATATCCCCAATCGCCCCGCCGATGGTGTCCCCGAGCGAACTGAGGGAAGACCCCACTTCGGTGACCACCTTGTGCAAGTCCGTCCACGACCCGCCCGCCTCGTCCGTCCCGTTCCGGAACTTCCCGACAAGCGAGTTGAGGTACTCCAGCTTCCCCGCCATCTCGGATGCCTCGCTCTCCGAGAGCGCCCCGGCTTCCTTAAGGGTGTCGAACAGGAGTTCAAGAGAAGCCATCTCCTGCACGAGACCGCTCTCCGTCTTTCCCTTGAGGGAATCAATCCACGACCGGTCGAGCATCTTGTCCGCGTCCACCTCCTCATAGAGGGAGGCGAACTTCTCCCGGTAGACGCTCTCCATCTCATCGAGGGCTCTTTCCACCTGCTCCCGGTTCCCCGGGGTGATGCCGGCCACCAAAGCGTCTCTGGTGCGGGAATACTCCTCCTCCAGCTTCTTGAGCTGGGCGTTGAAGTCCCGGTATCCGTCAAGCAGCTCGCGGAAGTTCTTCGCTTCGAGGGATGCGACGTAGGAGTCTATCTGTGTCCCCGAATTGTCATACGCCCCCTTCATGTTCGCGAGGGTGTCCTTGTTCCCGGCGTCCACGGAGACGACTATCCTCTTGGAGTCGGCCTTGAGGATGTCCTCCGACCCGGAGAGGACGGACGATATGTATTTCTGGAGCTCCTCGTTCGACAGGGTGCTGCCGTCAGGGAGCACCGGGGTCACGAGGATGGAGTGTTCCTTCCCCTTGTTGTCCTTGACTTTGGTCTCCCGGACATCCCCGACCTGCCTTGTCCTGAGGTCTACATTGCCCCCGAAAGTCTTCTGGAGCAAATCCCCCAGCTCGCTCCGCTTCTGTTCGAGCTTGGCCCGTTCCTGCGCTATTTCCAGAGACTGCTGCGCGAAAGAATCCACATCCCCGTTCTTCGCGGTGTCGAGAGAGGCGGAGAGGGAGGCGAACTTCTCGTTGTAGCCCTTGACGGACTCCCAGTATTTCTTCTTGGCCTCCGCCTGTCTCTTCGCTTCCTTCTGCTCCTCGGATTCCGCGTTCGTGAGGTTCTGCGTGGCTTTGGTGTACTTCTCCAGCTCCTCGGAAGCCTTGCGGTATTCGGCAATCAGTTTCCTCCCCTCGGATGAGTTCAGCTCCGCCACGGTCATCATCTCTATCTTGCCCTTGGCCTCTTTCTGCTTCTTCTCCCAATAGGCCTTGTTCTTGACGGTGGGGGCGGATGTCTCTCCTGCCGGCGATGGGGAATACGGCCCCTCCACGAAGAGGTCGGGACGCAGCTTGTACCAGGCGTCGAGTTCCGCCCGGAGGGCATCCCGCTTGTGCGTGGCACTCCTTAACGCCTCCCCTCCGACCTCCGCGAAGTCCTTCGCCAGACCCTCCTGCACTTCAAGTCTTTTCTGCAAGTCCTCCACGGTCTTCGCCTCCCGTTCGGAATCCACCTTCTCGACTTCTTTCTGAAGGTCGGCGATGGACATCAGATAGAGTTCCTCGGCCTTGTATTTCTCCAGCAGCTCAGGGTATTTCCTTATCAGCTCGTCAACCCTCGCTATCCTCGCGTCCTTGTCCGCCGCCGCCTGTACCTTGGAGAAGAGGTCCGCTTCCTCCTCCTGGAGTTCCTTTCTCCTCGCGACGAGGTCGTTATAGCGGGCGGCGACGTCAGTTTCTTCGCGGTACTTCTGGATGAGCCTCGATGTGCGGAGAAGAACCGCGCTTATCGTGGTCAGCAGAAGGACATAGGGGTTGGTCAGCCTCAGGGCGTTGAGGGCCTTCCTCACCGCCACAAGCCCCCGCAGGGCCCGCGTCTTGAGGACTATCGTTCCCGTCTCTATGGCGTGCGCCGCAGCCGCCGCCTTCGTGGCCGCCGCCACCGCAATCACCGCCGCCTTGTACGAACCGTACAGCTTGACAAGCTCCCAGACAACGTTGAACACCTTGTCGGCGTTCTCCACCGCCGTGGAAGTGATGCTCAATACGGTCGCAATCAGCCCGTCGGTCTTCTCTCCTATGGAGTTGTAGAGCTGGTATATCGAATCGCCGAGGTTGGATATCCTTCCCTTGACGGTCTTCGAGACCCCGTCTATGAGGCCGTAGAACTTGCCGCCCTCCGAGGTCATATTCACGAAAGCCTTCTGGACATCCTCGAACGTCACCCGCCCCGCCGACACCATCGAGGTCACCTGGTCTTCGGACACTTTCAGGACCTTGGCGAGCTCCTTGTAGATGGGGATTCCCCGCATCGCGAACTGGCGGATGTCTATCGTCATCACCCTCCCCTGCGCCTGGAGAGTTCCGTAGAGGTAGATGAGGTCGTTCAGCGAAATGGAGAGGCCCGCCGCGACGTTGCCCAGCATCTGCATATTCTTGATGACGTCCTCCTGCGCCGTGCCGTAGGCCAGCAGCTGCTTCGCGGAAGAGGCCACCCCCTGGAGGTCGAACGGAGTGGTGGCGGCGAAGTCCACGGCCTCCCGCATCATCTGCTCGGCCTTCTCCCGGCTTCCCAGCATCGCCGCGAAGGAGGCCTGCAGGGACTGCATCTCGCCGCGCACCTCTACGACCTTCTTTACGAACCCCGCCAGCGCCCCAATGGAGAACGCCGCCGCAATCTTCGTCCCGACTTCCTTGAATGCTTCCCCCAGACCGTTCGTCTTCCCGGCCGCCTTCCCGGCCGCCTTCTCCTGCTTTTCGAAAGCCTTCTCCGCCTCCTTCGCACCGGAGGACGCTTCGTTGAAGGCCTGCTTGAATGCTTCTTTCAGCCCCGGCAGGGAGGCCGTCTCCTCCCGAATCTCCTCGGTGACGGATTTCATCCTGGCTCTGGTCTCCAGAAGCTGCGTGCGCTCCTCGGCGGATATGGCGTTCCTTTTCGCCCTGAGGGTCTCGCCGACGGACTGCAACTCGCGGAGCTTGGCCTTGAGCTGCTCGATGTGCTCTATCGAGGCGGTCAGTCTTCCGCCGGCCTCCTGCACGCCGGAGAGGGAATCCTTCAGCGAAGAAGACAGGCCCGTGCCTATCTTCTCCGCCCTCTCCTCAAGTGCGCGGAAACGCCCCTCTATGTCGCTGATGACCGAGGAGATTCCGTCGCGGGCCTCTATGTCGATAATGAGTGCCATCTACCTTCCTTTTTATCAAAGATAAATGGCACTCAATGATTTACAAAACCTTATTCTTTACTTCCCGGGATAGTAAAAAATCAGTATGGTTTCTTCCTGTTCTTGAAGTATTCATCCTCGTCCACCTCCTCCATCACGTCCCCGTAGACGGTGTGCTGCTTGTCCTTGAGCATCAGCAGGAGGGTGCGGAACGGGATGACGGAGACGACCTCGTCATAGGACAGATGCAGAGCCTCGATGAACGTTGCTATCTGCCCGGTGATAGTCCTGCTCGTGACTACCGTGTAATTGCTACCAGACTCCGCACGTTCCTCGCTAAAGCTGATAGCCTCGCAAAATTTTCTATGCCCACCAGGGTGATGCCCCTTACAAGGCCGTTGACCACCTCCTCGGCTGTCCCTTTGGTGAATTCCCCGTAGAGGGATTCGTCCCCGGCCACGAGCCAGGAAAGGGCCTTGCAGATGCCGTCGAGGTGGGGGAGCACGGAGATGATGTCCCCGAGCGTCTGCAAGTCCGGGATGTCGGAGAGGTGGTGTCCCGCCCCGGCAAGCCTTCGTATGGTGGGAGGGGGCAGGGGATAGTCCCGTCCGTTCACCGTTATCTTCTCCGTGGTCAGGCCTAAGATGTCGCCCGTGATTTCTTTGTGTATCATAAAACGGAAAAGGGCGGAATTGCACCGCCCATAGTAAAGGAAAACCGGATGTTATGCGGTAGGGGAGTCGAACCAGTACTCCGCCTCGATCGGGGCTGAGGCGGTGGAATTCGGGTTCTCCACCGCCACGGCCTGGATGCCGAGTCCGAGGTTCTTCTCCTGCGTGTCGACCTTGCCCACGATGAGGGCGTTGGTGAAGACGATGTACCTTCCCGACTTGGTCTTCGCGATGATGCACTTCTCGATGTTCTCAAGAGTGCCGGAAGACTTCCAGCCTACGACCGTTTCACTCGCCTTGATGACCTCGCCGCCCTGGAGAGCGGCCTTGTCCTCGTACTCGTACTCTCCGATGGTGAAGGAGATGGTCTTCGCGCCGTCCGTCTCCTTGTCCCGGTAGTACGCCTTGCCCGTCAGCTCGTTGATGTATTCCGTCACGCTCGGGTCGTCCTGCGAGTACCCCCAAGTCCCCTGATGGACGTTGAGAATCTCCTTCGCGCCCTCGATGAGCGTGTTCAGGGTCGCCTGCGTAGGCTCCGACGTGAGCGGTGAGGTGTACCACAGCTTCTGGATTCCTATGAATTGCTTTTTTGCCATTTTAACTTACATTTAAGATTTCAAACAATAACCTCGCGTTGACATAGTGACATTTCAGCTCGCCCGCCATCACGCCGATGCTCGACACTTCATACCTGTAGGCCGTCCCGTCATATTCCCCCACCGAAGACAAGTCCAGCAGATGACGGGAGACCTCCCCGAGCCTCCCGTGGTCCGGGTAGCCCCCCCTGTCGGGAACGCACCAGTTGACCTCCGTGAAGCTCTTGTTGAATATCTTCGCAATGGACAGGGGCTTCGAGATAATCACTATCCTCTCGCTCTCGACTATTCCGTCCGGCATATCGTCGGCCACATAGATGCTCCCCACTCCGATAAGGTCGGACAGGTCTCTTATGAGAATCTTCTCTATGTCCTTGTTCCCTATCATCAGTCGAGCATCTTGTGGGCGAGCAGGGCTCCGCCCGTTACGACCATATACCCTCTGGACTCCACCGCTTCCGCGTAATCCGCGCTGTTCCCCACCGACAGTATGAGCCGGTATCCTGACCTTCTCACCCTGTGGAAGTTGCTCCTGCGGAGGTTGCCCGTCCTGTCCCGGTAGCTCCCGAACTCCTTGTTGTACGCCACGGCCGATTCCCCCGCCTCGTCAAGACGTGCGGCAGCCTCTTCGATACAGGCCTCAAGTATTTCTTCGAACTTGTCAGACATAGATGGACATATAGTCGAGATAATTGGTTCTGGACACTTTCCGTACCTCCCCCTCGCCCCGCACTTCTCCGTTGAGCGTGCATCTGACGTAGTCCCCGGCCTTCACGCCGTACCTCGCCGACACTATGTGATAGCGGGGGACGAACGCCTTCCCGGTGTCGTCGGTCATCTGGGTGGTGTCATTGTCGTCGCACCGGCAGCCGCCAAGCACGACCCATTCCTCCGCCACTCCGGATACCCGGTTGTATTCGTCGCGGGTTTCGGTCATCCTCCTCACGGACAGCAGATGCGGCGCATACGTCACCATAAGTCGGAAATGTCCTTTATCATTGAGATGCCAAGCAGGGGGAGGACATCGTCGTCCGGCGTGATTCCGTACTTGTTGCACAGGTACAGATACCACCTGCCGGCCCTTTCGGTGTCCCAGGATACCGAGAAGCCGCTCTCCGAAACGCTCTTTATGGACGGGGCGAGAATCAGTTCCTCAAGGAGAGAAACGACCGCCCTGCCCATCGTCTCCGACGGGACGTATTCGGAATCCGGGTCGATGCCGGAGTCGGCGAGAAGCGCCTCCGACACGTTGAACCCCGCGAGCCTCTGCGATATGTACTCCCTATTTGTCATTCTTCTTTACGGGCGCTTTCCTCGCCTCTTCCTTCCCAAGCCCTCTGGCGATGATGGACTCGGCCCTCTCGTCATCGAACGGGTAGGTCTCGCCCTTTCTGTAGACCACCGCGAAGTTGTCCCTGTCGCGGAACTCGGATGTCACTATAATCCTCTTCATAATCGAGATTCAATTAAAGGGGGAGACCGGCTCCCCCGTCAATCAAGCCTGGACGGTCTTCGGGTCAAGGGTGTAAATCCTGTCCACGTTGTTCACGATAGGAACGACCATCGCCTGCGAAGCGGTGATTTCCTTGAACGGGTCGGTGGTGGCGTACCGTGACGCGAGGATGAAGTCATCGGCCGTCTGGTAGACCACGTTAGGCAGCGGACGGCTCTGTTCCGCGAGGGTGGTCCACACGAGCGAACCCACCTTCTCGTCGCACACGAACACGAGCCTTCCCTCCTCCCACGGAGAGTGGGCTGACTGCACGCCGTTGATTTCCGTCTTCACCTTGCGGGCCACCCTGTGAAGAACAACACCGAAGAACGAGCTGAACACATTCGAGAGCTGCTCGAAAGAGAGGTTCGGGACATTGCTGCCGACGAAGTTCTGGATGAACGCGAACTGCTGCTTCACCTCCTTGCACTTGTAGAGGGCGCGGAGGGCGAAGTCGTCCATATAGACGGACGTGATGACGTTCCCGTCCTCAACCGCCTTGTCGAACACCTTCTGGATGTCCGAGATAGGCGTTGCGTTGTCCGGGTCATCGTTCCACTTCTTCGCCACCCCGAACTGGTTGCCGGAGAGGTAGCCCACATCGACGCGGACACCGGTGCCGTTGTTGGCGGCGGAAAGGCCCACACCGGTGGACAGCTCGGAGAGGAACATATCCTCGATGCGCTCGTAGATGCCCGTGATGCACCTCGGGAGGTCTGCGAAGATGTTCTGGATGATGGTGGCGTCCGGCAGATTAGGCTGCGCCAGCATAGTGTCGATGTCCTTAATCTGCTTCTCGGTCAGAGCGAGCTTCATTCCGATTTTCGGAATGTCGCCGGTAACCGTCGAGATGCTGTCCCTGGACTTGAGCGGAAGCTCGGTCGAGAGGGACACCACGTCGGCCGCCACCCTGGTGTAGTCCGCGAGGATGCTCGCCCACCTCCCGTCAGCGGAGAACTGCTTGGAGAGCAGGTCGCGGTACAGGTAGGTCAGCGGCGCGTGCGAATCGTTGATTCTCTCCGCGATGCGGAGGGTCAGAGACGGAAAGTACTTCCGTACGTACTGGAAATAGATAGACTGTGATGCCATAGTTACTTGCTCTCCTCGTCTTTAATGAATTCGATGTGCGGGCAGGCGGTCTTGAAATCAGCCGGAACCCCATAAGGGAGCGCGGCCTCGTTCACCTGTCCGATAGTCATAATCGCCGCAGCGGGCTTGCTCGTCAGAATGGAATTGACGAGGATGCCGGCGTAGGAATAGCCATCCGGGAGGGAGGCGTAGGCGGATTCGCTCACGGGCATAGGCTTGTATACGCCGTTCCCGTCAGTGATGATGATGTGGCCGGCGTTGATTACCTCCGGAGAGAACCCGGTGACATCGAGGGCGCGACCGCCCTTGATGCCGGCAAGGAATTTCTGTATAACGATACTGTCGTTACCGAAAACCACTGTGTTTTTTTCGTTTACTAAATCGACCATAATGATTGTTGATTGTTATTTTGCCAGTAGAGCGTCGGCGATGTCCTTCACCTCGTCATCGGAAGGCTTGTCGTCCCCCATCAGCAGCCTGCTGTTGGACGGCAGCTTGTTCGCGTCGATGTTCTTCTTCACCGTCCCCAGGTAGGAACTGATGGTGGAGTCGTCGGCATCGTCCGCTATCACGAAACCTTCGTCTATGCGGGACTGAGGAATGCCCAGCTCCTTCGCCTTGTTGAGAATGCGGCTCTGCCTTTCAACCCTCGCCCTCTCCTGCGACTCCTTCTCGGAGGCGGCCTTCATCGCCTTGACGGTGTCGGACATGTCGTGCAGGCTCTTTTCGTACGCCTGCTTCTGCGCTTCGAGCTGCGCCTTGAAGCTCTCGTCGCGCCGCCTGTCCATCTCCTCAAGAAAAGCCTTCAATTCGGCTGTAATGCCGCCCTTTTCGAGCAGCTCGTCCGATTTCTTTCGGGCCTCCTCCTCGGCTTTCTTTGCGGCTTCTTCGGCCTCCTTCTTCGCGGCTTCTTCGGCCTTGCGTCTGGCCTCTTCGTCCGCCTTGCGTCTGTCATCTTCGGATTTCTTCTTCAATGCCGCAGTGACCCTCGCATCGTTGGCCTTCTGGAGCGCCTCAAGTGAGGTCTTCTGTTTTGAAATGACTTCGCCGATGTTGTCCGGTGTCACGAACCCCAATGAATCGAGCATCTCGGCTCTGGACAGCAGGACTTCATCTCCTAACCCAAGCGGGGAATACGCCTGTTTTAGCAATCGAAAAATCTCATCTTTCATATCTCATAATTGGTTTTGTTGCAAGCAAATGTATCTAATTCTTTTCTTGAAATAGGATAATGTAACTGTTTAGATTTTACATTGATAGTATGTATAAACAAAATCCCCTCGCATCACTGCGAAGGGATTGCGAAACAAAGACTACTATGTAAAAACGAAACTAAAAGAACACGAGGTGTCTGGTGTTCGAATAATACCGGCCCTCGTGTTCGGTGAAGTCGCCGAAGGTCACGATGTCCCTGCCTTGCATAAAGGCGAACCTCGAACCGCCTATAATCGCGCCCACGGCTCTCTTCGTCTCTTTGGACTTCAGGCCGTAATTCTCTATTACCGGCATCAGGATGTTTCTGAACGCGGTCTCGGAGTCCGTCCTGTCGCCCTCCGGCCGGATGCGCAATACTCCGTTGTGTGCGAAATAGATGTCCCCGCACCGAAACGGATGGCAGTTCGCCCGCCGGATGCTGCCGTTGGTGGCGTATCGCAGGTGTATGATGCAGCCCTCGCCGTCCGGCACCCGGCGGAGGCTGGCATAGAAACTCTCGAAGGACAGACCCTTGAAGAACCTGCTTTCGGACACGAATCCGCATCCGTCCGGGTTGAGCCTGCAGGCCGTCTCAAGCTCTCGCCTTGAAGGCATCTCCGCGCCCGCAGGCTTTATAATTATCACGCACATAATGAAAATCGTTTTTAAGGTGTTTTTCTGCTTGTTAAGATATGTCTTGATGTTCTTACTCGTTGGAGGCCCTCAACTGGTCGATACGGCCTTTGAAATAGGCTTTTTCGGCATCATTGAGAAACTCCATATCGTCAACCGATGAAATAGGGGAGTTGAGTACGTGGGCGCGGCTCCACTCGACCAGTTTCGTGCAGAATTTTATCCACGCCGAAATCTTCTCGTAATTGGTCGACCCCTGGTGCTGGCGAAACTCGATGGTGTTGTGTCGGCGGAGCGACATCGCGTTGACCTTGAGATAGCGGTCATACCCGCAGGCCGCCATTACGTTCTCGCGGGTTTCGCAGGCGCGAAAAGAATGCAAGCGGAGGCTCTTTGCATAAGGGTTGCTTCTTCTCGAAGGGGCCATGAAGCTGTCAATCACCCCCTCCATCATCTGGTAATTCTGAAAAACGTTCGCAATCTCGCGTCCGGCCATGCCTGCCGCTCCGATATGGACGTGGAGGCCGCAGGACTTGTTGACCTTTGCCCCGGCATCGTTGAGCGACTTGCAGGCCTTCTTGAGCGAGCCGAACCCCTTTGTCCCCTTGAGGATAGGGGAGACGCACTCGATGGCATCGTCAAGCCCCCGCACCGACGCGTCGGTGACGAACTTGTAATAAGCGGTGTTGTCGGTGTGGTTGTACCCCTCGTAGGCTATCTTTACGCCGTTCTTTCGGGCCTCTTCGTGAATCCTGGCGCTTGCGACAAAGCACTCCATCTCGACGCCGAAGGTATAGGTGCGGCCCTTTGGGGTCACCACCCTGAAAGGCGCATAGGGATTGTAATAAAGGCCGCCGTAGATGACCCGCAAATCCTCTTTCTTGAGGCCCAGCTCGATGAAGGCCTTGTACTTGTCCGACCTCGAAAGTCTTCTCGAAGCGTGTATCTCTCCTATCTGGTCGTTGAGGTTCTCGGTCCAAGCGGTGAAGTTGACAGTTTCAAATCGTTTCATAATAGTAGTGTTTTTGAAAGTTAAACCTTTTCTTTTGTTGTTTTGTTTCGGATACAAAGATAGGTATTATTTTTTAATTCGCAAGATATATCTAACACTTTGCAAAATTATTTTCTCTCTTTCTTTCTTGTGGGTACTTTTATCTTTCTTTTTCTTATATTTGCACTCGTAAAAGGATATGTTATGAACTTCAAAGTGAAAAAAATCGCGAAGGCGAAAGGCCTTTCTATGGAGGATCTGGCGGCGAAGATAGGATGCACCAGACAGAACCTCACATCCTCCCTTGCGGCGAATCCCACCGTCGGGACGTTGGAGAGGATAGCGGGGGTATTGGGCGTGCCCGTAGCGGAGCTCTTTGATGAAGGGGAGTTGCCGGAGGGCGAGTTTTGTTCTCCGGCATTGAGGGTGAAGGATATGCTAAAGGAGAGGAAGATGACCGGCAAAGACCTTGCGGCCAGACTGGGGATAAGGGAATCCGCCCTTTCCCGGACGCTCAACGGCGACCCGAAGATAGGGTCGTTAATCCCCATTGCGGACGCGCTGGGGGTCGAGCTGCCGGAACTCTTCGCGTCCAAGAGACGTGATTTCCTTGCGGTGGTCAAGGATGGGGAGGAGGTCAAGGCGTTTGCGAGCAGGAAAGAACTCCTCGGCTACCTTATGGAATAAAAAACGAAATCCGTCTTTCGGGCCGAAGAGAATGCAGGCATTTCACGGCCTCACTACGCGTGTTTTACATTTGATGCGCGTGGATTTAGCGGCATCGTTGATAATCAGCTATTTGCACTTGTACATTTTACCAGTGGCGGAGAGTATCCCGGCTGTCTTACAAAAAATTACATCTTTTCTTTGATTTTGTTTGCAAAAATCAAAAATAGTATTTACCTTTGCGTATGACAAAAAAAAGGGTATATGAAAAAGATTTACTACACGAAGGGCCAGGCTCTTGCAGCAGCGAGGGAGTTCGCGGCGAGCAACGGCGCAGAATTGGGGCGTGTCACCTCTGTCGACAACAGGGACAACAACCTTGAAGAGGATGACCATTTCACACGGATGGTGTCCCTCTGGAGCGGGGAGATGCCGGCGAGAGAGGTGGTCAAGAACGGCGAACGCATCGGAGTTTTCGCCTGGTGGCAGGATGAAGATGAAATCGAGCTGCCGTTCAGGCTTGATGAAATGAAGTGCGGTGCCGCGAGGCTTGACGGCGAAACATTCTTAGTCGACAATGACAGATGGGCGACGGATGTTTACAAGGCCTTTCAGGCCAACGGAGGGGCGAGGGAGCTGACCGCCGAAAGCGGGGAGTTCAAGACGTATGCCGAAAAGCTGGGCTACGAGCCGGAGGAGCTGTCGGTCATATACGTCGCGGCGGATGATGACACCATTGCATTCGCGAAAGCCTGATGGGCCGGGGAGGAGCGAGGCCGGGAGCGGGCAGGCGTGCGCTCGCCGGCAAAACGGAGACGGTAGCGTTCCGCCTGCCTATCGATACGGTGCAGGCGTATAGGAGATTGCGCGAGCGCGGCATAGACATCCGCTCCCGGATAGCGGAGCTGATTGAAAAAGAAGCAAGGGGGGCTGAATAAGCGCCCCTTCACTTGTTCACGTGCGCGAAGCTCTCGCACCAGTGGAGAGGCTCGTTCTCCGCGAGAACGCCCATTCTCCGGAGGAGGTCAACGGCGGCCTCCTCGCCCTTCACTACTTTGTAAATGTACATAATTTCAAGATGTTAAATTGATTCAGAACAATGTCGTCCGCATCGGTGCGCGGTTGCAGAAGAGTCTTTCCGTTGCCTTGACATTCGCAGTGGCGGAGATTGTGCTTCTTTTCGTCCTCGCCGCCACCTCTATGATGTCATCGGGCGCGGAATACTCGCTCACACAGACGGGATGCGGACAATGCCGCACCCATTCCCAGAAGGCCTCGTGGTCGAAGCTCTGGCCGTTGTATCCGGAACAGGCCCGATAAGGCGGGTCTGCGTAAACCACGCAGTCATCGGGAAGCCGCACCTCGCGGTAATCCATAGAGGATATTTCCAGCCTTTCCAGACTTTCCAGCCTTTCCAGACTTTGCAGCCTTTCCAGACTTTCCAGACTTTGTAGCCTTTGCCGGCGTATCATCTTATAGAGAGGATTCGCCGCAATCAGCCGCGTCCGCTCCTCCTTGTCCATTCCGTTCAGCGCGGCCACGATTCCCTTGCCTATCTCAACCCTCCTCTCCTTGCGGTTTTCAAGCCGATTCAGCCGCCTTTCGACCTCTTCCGACACCTCGGGCATAAGCTCTCCCAAAGGCCCGTAATCGCGCCAGAAAACGGCATAGTGCAAGGCTCGCTTGTACGGCTCGACCTCGCGGGAATAGATGTAGCTACGGCCGTTGTTCCCGAAACTCCAGCAGCAGCGCACGTAACCGTCCGTGTCCTTCAGCCGGAAGAACTCCTCGCGGCTTATCCACCGCTCCTCGCCCCGGTACTTGCCGGAAACCGCGTCACGAAACACCTGCGGCACTATGCTCGCGATGTCGTTGGCGATGTATCTGTCCCATCTCCCCGAGAGCATAGCGGCGTGCGTCACCGCGCAGCCGCCGCAGAACAAGTCCACCAGAGTACCTGCGGACGGAA
>CAVHNN010000041.1:0-16346 GCA_963637465.1 Paludibacteraceae bacterium | reverse complement strand
GCTTCCTGCCTTGCCTAATAAGTGCTCATCAGAGCACCGGCGCGGTCGCGGGACTTTGCGAAAGCAAAGTCGGAAAGCGCCTTGAGCGCCGCAGGGGTTTGGGGCGGAGCCCCATTAAAATAAAGTCGGTTCTTCAACATTATCCTCATCCTCGTCAGGAGAAAGCTCTTGCGTTTTTTCGGCGGAGAGTCCGCTCGGGGTCTCGGAGAGTTCGGAGTCTTCCGGCATAAGCAGCTTGGTGTCAACCGCTTCGCCCTCTTCCCCGAGAGGCTCTTCCTCCTTGACCAGAGGTTCGATGAAGCGTACCGACTTGACCTCGCCCTTGGCCGTGCACTTCTTGCCCTTGGCGGCGAAGCCCTTTTTGCCTATCCATTCTTCCGCATCCACGGCCTCCGGCTGCTTGTCTTCCATCTTCCAGCTTATCTCATATTGCGGATGCAGGTCGTCGCTGATTTCCACAAGATAGGATTTCGGATGGTCGGAGATGAAGCAGAGCGGGGTGTTGTCGCTGATGACGAAAGAGAACCTCTTGACATAGAAGCTTTTGCTTTCTCCGTCCCAGTAGAGGGCGGTGAAGGTCTTGCCCGGGTCGAACTTTTCGATGCGGAGCAGATCCCCCTGATAGCGGTTGACCAGTTCGTAGGAGGTCGTGTAGAAAGTTCCGTTGCGGAAGACGGCGAGAACCTTGCTGTCGGCTTCGAACTTGCCGAGGTACAGGCCGTGGGCTTCGTCGTTGAGTTTCTGAATGTCCGGGTCGTACCAGATGTCCTTGCCCTCTATGGTGCTGACACCCTTGCTGCGGAGCGAGATTTTCTGTATGACGTTCTTGCTGACCAGATTCCCCCTCGCCGTCTTGCTCTTGATGGCGAGGGTCGAGAAGTCGTATTCGAAACTGGTCTTCTTGAGCTTCGGGCGCTGGCGCAGCTGTACGCGTACGACTTCGGCTTCTCCGTTGTGGTTGGCGGAGAACCACACAATCTGCGAGCCGGCTTCTCCAGTGGTGATGTCATATTCCTTGTCGCGGGTCACCGAGGTGACGGCGAAGCGCTTGGCATAATAGACGGAGGTCTTGCCTTCGCGGTAGATTACATTGTATATCGTGCGGCTGTCCCCGCGGTTGAACACGTTGACATACAGGAGATCCTTGCCGAAGAACGCCTTGTCTTCTACCTTGGTGATGCGGTATTTGCCGTCCTTGCCGATGACGATGACTTCCGAGAGGTCGGAGCAGTCGCAGACATACTCCCCTCCGTCGTCCTTCTTGAGCCCGATACCCACGAATCCTTCAGCGAGGTTGGCCTGAAGACGGGCGTTGTTGTTGACTACCTTGGTGGCGGCGATGGTCTCGAAGCCGGCGAGCTCGGTGCGGCGCGGGTAATCCTTGCCGTACTTTTTCTTGAGGGCCTTGAACCAGTCGATGGTGTAGCGGTCTATATGGTCGATGTTCCCCTGCACTGAGGCCATCTCTTCCTCGATGCTGCGGATTTTCTCATCGATCACCTTGGTGTCGAACTTGGAGATCTTGCGCACAGGTTTCTCGACGAGTTTCAGGATGTCCTCCATCACGATTTCGCGGCGGAGCAGCTCCTGATATTCTTTCATCTTTGCGAACACGTCTCCAATCTGGCTCTCCCAGTCTTTCTGGTCCTGTTCGAGAACCTTGTAGATGCGGTTTTCGAAGAAGATTCTCTCAAGAGAGCTGTAGTGCCAGTCGTTCTCCAGTTCGCCCATCCGGATCTGAAGCTCCTGCAGGAGGATGTCCCTCGTGTGGAAGGTGCTGTATTCCAGGATGTCGTTGACGGAAAGGAACTGCGGCTTGTTGTCCTTGATGACGCAGGCGTTTGGCGCTATGTTGTACTCGCAGTCGGTAAAGGCGTAGAGCGCGTCGATGGTCTTGTCCGGGGAGACGTCGTTCGGGAGGTGTATGACGATGTCCACCTTGTCGGTGGTCATGTCCTCTATCTTGCGGATTTTGATTTTGCCCTTGTCCTTGGCCTTGAGAATCGAGTCTATCAGGTCGCGGGTGTACTTGCCGTAGGGGATTTCCGTGATGGCGATGGTGTTCTTGTCGATTTTCTCTATCCTTGCGCGGACTTTGACGTTGCCGCCGCGCTTGCCGTGCATGTATTTGCTGCAGTCGGCGAAGCCGCCGGTGGGGAAGTCGGGATAGAGCTCGTAGTCACGCCCTTCGAGTATGGCCACGGAGGCGTCGAGAAGTTCGTTGAAGTTGTGCGGAAGTATCTTGGAGGCGAGCCCCACTCCGATTCCTTCGGTGCCCTGCGCGAGCAGCAGAGGGAAGCGTACCGGGAGTTCCGTCGGCTCCTGATTGCGTCCGTCGTAGGAGTTCATCCACCGTGTGACCTTCGGGTCGAAGACGACTTCTTTGGCGAACTTGCTGAGCCGGGCTTCGATGTAACGCGGAGCGGCGTTGGAGTCGCCTGTGAGAATGTTTCCCCAGTTTCCCTGACAGTCCACGGTGAAGCCTTTCTGCCCGAGCTGGACAAGGGCTCCGAGAATCGACTGGTCGCCGTGCGGATGGTACTGCATGGCCTGTCCGACGATGTTGGCCACCTTGGTGTACGCCCCGTCATCCATCCTGTACATGGCGTGGAGCACACGCCGCTGCACGGGCTTGAGCCCGTCGATGATGTGAGGAACGGCACGATGCAGAATCACATACGAGGCGTAGTCAAGATACCAGTCCTTGAACATCCCGGAGAGTTTGAACTTGTGCGCATCCCTCTCCAGCAGCCTGTCGTACTTGCCGCTTTCCGCCCCGTCGTCTTCCACCGGCGCCGCGTCTTCTTCGATGATTTCCTCTTCCGTAGTGATGTTCTCGTCTTCCATTGTCTTATTCCTCGTATCCGAATTTTCTCAATTCTTTCCTGTCCTCCCTCCAGTCCGGGTCTGTCTTGACGTAGATGCTCAAGAAGACCTTCTTCTGGAAGAAGTCCTCCATATCCAGACGCGCCTGTGTGCCCGTGCGCTTGAGTGCCGCGCCTTTCTTGCCGATGATGATGCCTTTCTGGGATTCTCTCATCACGTAGATCACGGCGCTGACATCGTAGCGCTCCGCCCCCTCCTTGAAACTCTCAATCTCCACCTCGCACGAGTAGGGGATCTCCTCCTTGTAGTTGAGGAGAATCTTCTCCCGGATGATCTCCGATGCGAAGAAGCGGAGGTTCTTGTCCGTGAACGCGTCCTTGTCGAACCATGGCGGGCACTCCGGGAGCCGCTCCTTAACGGCTTCCAGCACGCTGTCGAGGTTGAATCTCTCCTGCGCTGAAACCGGAATCACCAGAGCGCGCGGAAGCCGCTCCTGCCAGTATTGCATCAATTTGAGGACATTGTCCTGGGTGCTGAGGTCTATCTTGTTGAGCACGACTATGACGGGACATTCGATTCTGCCGAGTTTCTCTATGTATTCGGCGTTTTTGTCGGCCGTCTCCACCGTGTCCGTCACGTAGAGGATTATGTCGGCGTCTCCCAGCGCTCCGTCCACAAACTTCATCATGTTCTCCTGAAGCCTGTAGCCGGGTTTGAGTATCCCCGGAGTGTCGGAATAGACAATCTGCCAGTCCTCTCCGTTGACTATGCCCATAATCCTATGCCGGGTGGTCTGCGCCTTGGCTGTCACGATGGAGAGCTTCTCTCCGACCATGGCATTCATCAGCGTCGATTTCCCGACATTCGGATTACCTATTATATTTACAAATCCCGAACGGTGAGCCATTAGACGTATGCCCCCATTTTCAGAATGTTGGCCTCGCCTTCGGTGAGGTATCTCCATTCGCCTTTCTTCAGGCCTTTCTTGGTGAGGCCGGCGAAATAGACCCTGTCAAGAGCCTTGACGGTGTATCCGAGCGACTCGAATATGCGGCGCACGACCCTGTTTTTGCCCGAGTGGATCTCGATGCCGAGCTTGCGCTTGTCGTTGGGGTCTATGTACTCGAGCTCGTCCGCCTTGACCTCTCCGTCCGTAAGGGTCACTCCGCTGAGAATCTTCTCGTAGTCTTCCTCGGAGAGCTCCCTCTCGATGGCCACCTGATAGATTTTCTTCTTGTCGTAGGCCGGGTGGGTGAGACGTTCGGCGATTTCTCCATCGTTGGTCAGGAGCAGCACACCGGTGGTGTTCTTGTCCAGCCTTCCCACCGGATAGACGCGGGAGGAGCAGCCTTTGATGAGGTCGAGCACGGTCTTTTCGGCGTGAGGGTCGCTGGCGGTGGTCACAAAGCCCTTCGGCTTGTTCATTATGATATAGACTTTCTCCTCGCCCTTGAGCCTCTCTCCGTTGAAGCGGATGTCGTCCGTCTGGATGTTGACCTTGGTGCCGAGCTCGGTGACGACTTCTCCGTTGACCGTAACCACGCCCGCCTGTATGAGGGTGTCAGCTTCGCGGCGGGAGCATACGCCCGAGTTGGCGATGAACTTGTTGAGGCGTACTGTATCCTTTACCGGAGAATCGAAAACCTCGCCCGCCTCGTTCCCGTTGACGATTGGGCGGCGTTCGATCATCCTGTTGATTCCCTCGTTTGTCTCCTTGTTGAAATGTGCCGTCGGTTTCGGCCCCTTCTTAGGGCCCCTCTTGGCGTCGAAAGGCTTCTTGCCGAAGCGGTCCGGACCTCTGAATGAAGGCCTTCCTCCTGCGGGGCGCGGTCTTCCCTCGCCATAGCTTCTCCTTTCGCCTCCTGCCGGCCTGTCACCATAATTGCCGCGGTTCTCGCCGTACTGGCGCGGCCTGCGGTCTCCTCCGAATGAAGGTCTGCCCTCGTGGCGGTTCTCTCCGTAGTCTCTGCGTTCGCCGTAGCCTCCGCGGTTTTCGCCATAGCTTCTTCTTTCTCCGTACTGGCGCGGTCTTCTCTCGCCGTCGGACGGCCTGTCGCCATAATTGCCGCGGTTCTCGCCGTACTGGCGCGGCCTGCGGTCTCCTCCGAATGAAGGTCTGCCCTCGTGGCGGTTCTCTCCGTACTCTCTACGCTCGCCGTAGCCTCCGCGATTCTCGCCATAGTTTCTTCTTTCGCCATACTGGCGCGGTCTTCTCTCGCCGAAACTGCGCGGGCTCTCGCCCGCATTCTCGCTCCGCTCGCTGAAATTCACTTCGACCTTCTCGAAATTCGGACGGTCCTGATTCTGTGCAGCAGCTTTTCTTGGTCTAAGTTTCCGGCCTTCCTTTGTAAACTGGTCCATCACTACTTAAGATTAAAAGTATAAGTTATTTTGCCCTCCTGCATCGCAGGTGCGTCAGTGCTCATGTTGAAATGAGTCTGCATCGCCGCGTTCCTTGCGGCTGCGTGGAGAGCCTTGTTCAAAACGGTGGTGCCGTCGCCTCCCGGCACGGCTTTAACCACGGTGCCGTAGTTATCCACCCATATATCTACAACGACTATGCCGCTTTCCTGCACGTCATATACCGGTCTCGGTACGTTTCCGACCGTGTTCCGGCCTTTGAGGTGCGCATTCGGCCTGCCGTCTGTTCTTCCTTCTTTCGTGTTTCCGTCACTCTGCCCCGCCGTGTACTTGTCCGAACGCCTGTCGGCTGCGTGCCCGGCGGACAGCGTCGTGTCTTTTTTTGCCATCCCCGGAAATGCCGCTCTCGGGTCGAGCTTCGGCTCTTCGGGCAGCGCGGGGGTGTCTGCGGGCACGTCCCCGAAGTCGTCCGGCTTTGTCTGCGGGGTGAGGTTCTGCCTCTGCGCCACCTGCGCTGACTCGCTTTTGCGGATGAGGTTCACCGGGGCGGTCCTGTCCGGATTCTCCGCTTTCGGAGCATTGCCGTCATATCTCTGCACCGGCACTTCCATCTCTTCCGAGAAATCGATGAGCATCGTCTTCTCCGAAGGCGGAGGGTAAATGTACTTAAGGCCTGTGAATGAGACAAAAATTAGCGCGACAGCGTGGACGGCTACAGTCAGGCATACGCCCGTGAGAGTGCCGCGGCTGTCATCGCCCTTCTTCTTGTCCTTTTTCACTTCCATCATTCAGCTTGTGTCGCCAATATCACTTTGTAGTGGTTGCGCTTGGCGATGTTCATCACCTGCACGATCTCTCCTATCGGGACGCTCTCGTCCGAATAGATTGCAAAAGTCGGATCCTCCTCGTTCTGGAGCAGACCCACGAGTTCATCCTCAACTTCCGTCAGCGGAACGGGGGTCTGATCCCCGTTGATGTGGAAGGTGTAGCGCTCCTCGCCCCAGTCCTTGATTGACACGCTCGCGGTAGCCCTGGCCCCCACCTGGCCTGTGCTCTTGGGAAGCAGGAGCTTCAGCGCGTTGGGGTTGACGAGCGTGGAGGTCACGAGGAAAAATATGAGCAGAAGGAACACGATGTCCGTCATCGAGGACATCGAGAAGTTCGGTTCCGGCTTCGTGATTCTCCTGAGCGCCATTATCTGCCCTCCATCTTTGCGCTTGCCGGGTCGTCAAGCGCGTCCATAAGCTGGATGGTGGCGTTCTCCATGCTGAACACCAGCCCCGACACTTTGGCGGAAAGGTAGTTGTAGCCGAAGTAGGCGAGGATGCCCACTATCAGTCCTCCGACCGTGGTGATCATCGCGGTGTAGATACCGCCGGAGAGCAGGGTTATGTCTATGTTGTTGCCTGCGTTGGACATGTTGAAAAACGCCTGTACCATACCGAGCACCGTGCCGAGGAAGCCGATCATCGGGGCGCCTCCGGAAATCGTCGCAAGGTAGGGGAGGCTCGTCTCAAGTTTGGCGACTTCCATGTTGCCGGTGTTCTCCACCGCGGCCTTGATGTCCGCCATCGGCTTGCCCACGTGCGAGAGTCCGGTCTCCACCATTCTCGCCACAGGGGTGTCGTACTTGGAGCAGAGGGTCCTGGCCGACTTGATCTTCCCCTCGTGGATATAGTCGCGGATGTCCATCATGAAGTCTTTGTCCAGTTTCCCGGCGCGGCGTATCTGCCACCACTTCTTGCCGAAGATGTAGATTGCGATGATGGAGAGGGCGAGCAGAACCCACATGAGCGAACCGCCCTTGGCGGCCATTTCGATAAGAGAGTACGACATCTCCTGCGGGACGGCTGCCGCGCCCGCGAGGTCTGTCTGCAGCAAATCAAAAAGCATATAAAACCTAATTTAATACAAAGATACTCAATTTTTTTAAAAGAGTGCGCCCTTTACCGGTAATCGACGCCCGACAGGAACAGGGCGTGCCCCGGGACGCTCTCTCCGGCGGCGCTTCTCCTGCTGCCGTGCGGGCGCTGAGGGTCGGGGTCGAGGATGAGTTTCCCGAAGTCGTCTTCGCTCCTTTTGCCCCTCCCGACTTCGAGCAGGGTGCCGACCACCGCGCGTACCATGTTCCTCAGAAAGCGGTCTGCGCTGATGCGGAACATCCAGTATGAGCCCTCTTCCCCGGCCTCGATGCCGAAAGCGGAGATTACCGGGACGTATGGCTTCCAGAAGGCTTCCCGGACGGTGCAGATGGAGGTCTTGACATCCGTCCCGCTCTTTTCGAAGCAGCTGAAATCGTGCTTCCCTACGAGCAGCGCGGCGGCCCGGTTCATCTTCTCGAAATCGAGCCCCGGGTAGGTGTACAGATAGGAGAATCTGTCCACGAAAGGGTCTTTGGCCCGGTGCAGGAAGTAGGTGTATTCGCGTCTGGAAGCGTCGAATCTTGCGTGAAATCCGCTGTCTGCCGGGCTGATTGAGCCGACGGCTATTCCGGAGGGTAGGATGGCATTCAATTTGCAAGCCAAACGCCCGGTGTCAAGCCCCTCTTCGGCATCGAAGTGGGCGACGTACCCGACAGCGTTGACCCCTGTGTCCGTGCGCCCGGCCCCGGTGAGTTTCACCTCGTGCCGCAGCAGAGTTCGCAGGGCATCCTCCAGTGTCTGCTGGACGCTCGGGGCGGCGGGTTGGATTTGCCAGCCGCAGAAGCTGTCGCCACAATAGGAAAGCTTGATAAGGTAACGCATAACGAGTAGAAAACGAACGCAAAAATAGATAAATAAATGGAAAGTGTAAATATCAGGGAACTCAACGACCGCATCCAGAAAGAGAGCGGGTTCGTGGACATGCTCTCCCTGGAGATGGGCAAGGTGATAGTCGGGCAGAAGCATCTGGTGGAGAACCTGCTCATCGCCCTGCTGTCCGACGGTCATATCCTGCTTGAAGGCGTGCCGGGGCTTGCCAAGACGCTGGCAATCAGTACTCTCGCCAAGGCGGTGGATGCCAAGTTCAACCGTATCCAGTTCACCCCTGACCTCCTCCCTGCCGATGTGACCGGAACTCTGATTTATTCCCAGAAGGAAGAAGCCTTTGAGGTGCACAAGGGGCCGGTTTTCGCGAATTTCGTCCTCGCCGATGAAATCAACAGGGCTCCGGCCAAGGTTCAGGCCGCTCTTCTTGAGGCCATGCAGGAGCGTCAGGTCACCATAGGGGACCGGACATACCCTCTTCCGGAACCTTTCCTTGTCATGGCGACCCAGAACCCTATCGAACAGGAGGGGACGTACCCTCTTCCGGAGGCGCAGGTGGACCGTTTCATGCTCAAGGTGGTGGTCGATTATCCGAGTCGCGACGAGGAGAGACTCATAGTGAGAATGAACAACAGCGGGGAATTCCCGACACCCTCCAAGGTCGTGGGGCTGAAGGACATCGTCCGGGCGAGGGAAGTGGTGAGAGAGGTATATATGGACGAGAAGATAGAGCGCTACATAGTGGATATCGTGTATGCGACCCGCCGTCCCGAGGACTACGGGCTCGGGGATCTCAAGGGCTTCATCTCGTACGGAGCCTCTCCGCGCGCCAGCATCAGCCTGTCCATGGCCTCCAAGGCTTATGCGTTCATCAAGAGGCGCGGCTACGTGATTCCGGAAGACGTGCGGGCCGTGTGCCCCGAGGTGCTTCGTCACAGAATCGGTCTGAGCTACGAGGCGGAGGCCGACAATGTCGTGACCGAGGAGATCATTGAAAAAATAATCAATGCCGTCATCGTCCCATAGCGCCACTTCGGACCTGCTGAAAAAGGTCAGGAAGATAGAAATCCGGACAAAGGCTCTCTCCCATCAGATTTTCGCAGGCGAGTACCATTCGGCTTTCAAGGGTCGCGGTATGGCCTTCAGCGAAGTGCGGGAATACCAGTGGGGGGATGATGTCCGCTCGATGGACTGGAACGTCACGGCCCGTCTGCGTGCTCCCTATGTCAAGGTGTTCGAAGAGGAGAGGGAGCTCACGGTCGTGCTGCTTGTCGACGTCAGCCGTTCCGGACTCTTCGGAACCTGCGTCCGGACCAAGCGGGGGATGTTGACCGAGATAGCCGCCGTGCTGACGTACAGCGCGATTCTCAATAACGACAAGGTGGGGGTGCTGTTCTTCTCCGACAAAATCGAGAAGTTCATCCCTCCCGCAAAGGGGCGCACGCATCTGCTCCGCATCATACGCGAGATGCTTGAGCTTCAGCCGTCTTCCGACGGGACGGATGTCAACGGGGCCCTGCAATATCTGACGAACGCCCTGAAGAAGAAGTGCACCGCGTTTCTTCTCGGTGACCTGCTGGACGTTGATGAAGGCGGGAATCCGAGATACGAAGAGGGGCTGAAAGTGGCTGCGGGCAGGCACGACTTGAGCGTCATCAAGGTCTTTGACCCGAGAGAGAGAGTGATTCCCGCCGTGGGGCTCGTGCATGTCAAGGACAGCGAGACGGGAAAGGCGGCGTGGGTGAACACCGACAGCGCGAAAGTCCGCCGGGCCTACGCCTCATGGTTCTCTTCGCTCGCGGGGAAAGAGAGCGTGATGTTCAAAAAGTACGGGATAGACAATGTCGAAATCGCCACTGACTCCGACTATGTGAAGGGGCTTATGGCTTTGTTTTCACGAAGATGAAGTTGCTGACTCTGATATTGGCCGCGGTTCTGGATGTCGTTCCGTCCGGTCAGGCGTTTCTGAAACAGTTGACGCAGAGGGATTCCGTCCTTGTCGCCGACCAGCTCGAATATGGATTCCGGCTCGATTCCGTAAAACCCGGGACGATGCTCGCCCTGCAGGATTTCAGCGAAATCTCAAACGACACGCTCACTCTTGTAAGGAACTGGAAAATCGACACTCTCAAGAAGTCGGATTCCGGGATGCAGATTCAGGGGAGCATAGTCATAGCTCCGTTCGAAGAGGGGGAATACAATCTTCCGCAGATCGCCGTGCTCCGCGAGAGCGCCTCCGGAAAGGTGGATACGCTCCTGTTTGAGCCGCCCGTCCTGGAGGTCAAGACAATGCCTGTGGATACTGCGACATTCGTGATTCATGATATCAAGGGGCAGATGGGCTATCCTCTGACTTTCAGGGAGATTCTTCCCTGGATTGCCGCTCTCTGGCTTGTCGCGGCCCTTGTCATACTCATCGTGAGCCTTGTCAGGATGAGGCGCTCCCGCAGCGCGGGAGAGTTGAGCCATAGCGACGATCCGCCTCATATCGTGGCGCTCCGGCGGTTGGACAGGTTCAGGGGCAATTCGTTCTGGACTCCGGACAGGCAGAAGACCTTTTATTCCGGCATAACCGACGCTCTGAAGGACTATATCGACGCGCGTTTCGGGGTGGACGCTCCGGAGATGACTACGTCGGAACTTTTCTCGGCTCTGAAGAAAGAAAAGGACATTACTCCGGAACTGTATTCGGAGCTGCGGGAACTCTTCGAGCGCGCCGACTTCGTAAAGTTTGCCAAGCTCATTGCCGATGATGAGCAGAATGCCGCCGCGCTGCCTGTAGCCGTGCGTTTCGTCACATCGACATATAAGGTGGAGCCTGAGGAGGGGCGGAAAGAAGATGTTCTTTGAGTATCCGCATCTGCTCTGGCTCCTGCTGCTGCCGCTGCTTCTTGTAGCGCGCTACGTCTGGATTGAGCTCAAGGAGCGCAGGCCGCATCTGAGAGTCTCCTCGCTCCGTCCGTGGACGGCGGGCGGACGGACGGTGCTTTCAGTCTTGAGGCATCTGCCTTTCGCCCTGCGCATCGCGGCGCTTTCTCTGATCATAGTGGCCATCTCCAGACCGCGTTCTTCCAATGAAGTCGAGAAGCGTGACACGGAGGGGATCGACATCGTCCTTGCGATGGACGTGTCCACGAGCATGCTTGCGCGGGATTTCACTCCCGACAGGCTCTCGGCGGCCAAGGACATTGCCATAGAGTTCATATCCCAGCGTCCTTCCGACCGTATGGGGATAGTGGTGTTCGCCGGAGAGAGCTACACGCAGTGCCCTCTGACGACTGACAGGGCGACGCTTATCAACCTGATGAAGGAAGTGCAGACGGATCTCATCGAGGATGGTACGGCGATAGGCAACGGGCTTGCCACGGCGGTGGCGAGGATGATGGACTCCGATGCGCCGAGCAGGGTGGTGATACTTCTCACCGACGGTGTCAACAACAGAGGGGAGATAGCTCCGCAGACGGCCGCGGAGATAGCCAAGACCTACGGGATAAGGGTATATACGATAGGTGTAGGGGCCAACGGGACGGCTCCTTATCCGGTGATGACCCCCTGGGGGGTCGAGGTGCGCAATCTTCAGGTGGAGATTGACGAGGAGCTGCTCAAGGAGGTGGCGCAGACCACGGGCGGACGTTACTTCAGGGCCACGGACAATACCAAGCTGGCCGAGATATATTCCGAGATCAACAAGATGGAGACCGCCCGCACCACGGTGGACAGTTTCCCTGTCTATAAGGAGCTCTTCGGCAGGTATGCCCTCGCCGCGCTCATCTGTCTTATTCTTGAACTCTTTTTAGGACTTGTCATGTCGAGGAGGTTGCCGTAATGCTGTACTTTGCTTCACCGGGATATCTGTGGCTGCTGCTTCTTGTGCCGCTGCTGCCTGTAATATACGCTCTGCTGAGATTCTTGCGCCGGCGGAGGCTGCGCTCTCTGGGGGATGAGGCCCTGGTGCGCGAGCTGATGCCCTCGTGGTCATCTTCCAAGGGGTGGTGGCGCGTCATACTCTTCAGCCTTGCTTTCGCCTGCTTCTCTGTCGGGATGTCCCGGCCGCTGATCGGAGCGAAACTGGTGGAGAGGGAGACAAAGGGTGCGGAAATCGTGATATGTCTCGACGTTTCCAACTCCATGCTGGCCCAGGACTATTCTCCGGACCGTCTTTCGAGGGCGAAACTCGCCATTTCCAAGCTTGTGGACCGCCTTCAGGGGGACAGGATAGGTCTGGTCATTTTTGCCGGCACTTCTTTCGTGCAGCTGCCGGTCACCACGGATTACGTGTCCGCCAAGATGTTCCTCGGCTCGATAGACACCCGTTCCGTTCCGGTGCAGGGTACGGCGATAGGGGACGCCATCCGCACGGCCGCCAAGAGTTTCAGCGCGCAGAGCGAGAAGAGCCGGGCCATCATCGTGATAACGGACGGTGAGAATCACGAAGATGACGCCGTGGCGGCGGCCCGAGAGGCGCACGAGACCGGGATAAGGATATATACCATAGGTGTCGGCACCATCGACGGCCAGCCGCTCAAGATAGACGGGGAGCTGCTCAAGGACAAGGACGGGCGCATCGTGGTTTCAAAGCTTGACGAGGCTGTGCTCAAAAAAATAGCTTCGGTCGGCGGGGGAGCCTATGTGCGTGCCGGCAATGAAGAGTTCGGACTCAATCCGGTCATCGAAGACATCAGCAGGCTGGAGGAAGAGAGGTTCAACTCCATCGTGTTTGAAGAATATGATGAGCAGTACATGTATTTTTTCGCTGTATCTCTCCTGCTCTTCACGCTTGAGATGCTCATAGGGGAGAGGAAGCCAAAAAGGAGGTTGTTCTGATGATTAAGGAAGTGAAGAAGACGCTCGCAGTGCTTTTCTTCTTGTCTCTTGCCGTCGCTGCGGCGGGACAGGCGGACAAGCGTGATGTCAGGGCCGGCAACCGGAAGTTCCGCAAGGGGGAGTTCAAGGAAGCCGAGATAGACTATCGCAAGGCTCTGGTTAAGGATTCCACGTCGATGACGGCGCGCTATGATCTGGCCTCCGCCCTATATCGGCAGGAAGATTTCGAGGGGGCCGGGAAGATTCTGTCCGGAATTCCGGAGGAGATTTCGACTTCGAGCTGTTTTTATAACTCCGGGAACGTGGCCTTGAAGAGAAAGGACTATGCCGCCGCCGTGAAGTCTTTCAGGGAGGCTCTGCTGCTTGACCCCGATGACCTTGATGCCAAGGAAAACTATGTCTATGCCAAGAAGATGCTTGAAAATCAGCAGAATGGCGGTGGCGACAATCAGAATCAGGGGCAGAACCAAGACCAGAACCAAGGTCAGGATCAAAACCAGAATCAGGACAACGGTGATGACAGGCGGAATCAGGATAATCAAAATGATCGGGAGCGGCAGTCTCCGCAGCAGGAGGGGATATCCCCTCAGCAAGCCCAGCAGATGTTGAGGGCCGTTCAGGCCAAGGAAGATGAGACCCGCAGCAAGGTGGAGAAAGAGAAGGCCGCACTGTTGCAGTCAAGACAAAAGGAGAAGAATTGGTGATGATAAGAAAAAGATTGTTTTCAGTTATTGCGTTGTTGGCTTCGGCGCTTTTTGCTTCCGCCCAGCCGACAATCAAGGTTCAGGCTCCCAATCTTGTCGGAGTGAACGAGCAGTTCAACGTGACTTTCGTGATTTCCGGAGAGGATTCCCCTTCGGATTTCGAGTGGAGTGCCGGGGATGATTTCCAGCTCGTGTGGGGCCCGCAGAAGGGACGCTCGTCATCGATATCCATAGTTAACGGACGCAGCACCAAATCTTCGCAGACCACCTACTCTTACATCCTCATGCCGAAGAAGACGGGCCACTTCCGCCTTCAGGCGGCTCAGGTGAAGGTCAAAGGCAAGACTTACAGCTCCGACATGCCGGAGGTCGAAGTCGTCTCCGACGGGGCGAAATCGCAGGGCGGGGCCTCGTCGTCTTCTTCCGACGAGCGCAGCGGAGCCTCTTCGCAGAGCTCCGGCGCATCGGTGGGTCCGGAGGATTTGTTCCTTAGACTCTCGCTCAGTAAGCGCCGGGTGATGGTGGGGGAGCCTGTGACGGCCACGCTGAAGATTTACCAGAGGGTCAACATCACCGGCTTCGAGAATGCGAAGTTCCCGGATTTCAACGGATTCTGGAGTCAGGAGGTACAGGCTCCGACAAATATAGAGTTCAAGAGGGAGAGCCTTGACGACAAGATTTATAATTCGGCCGTACTCCGCAGCTGGACGCTGATTCCGCAGAAGGCCGGAGAAATCAGGATAGGCTCTTCGGAGCTTGTCTGCCTTGTGAACGTCAGGGTTCAGCGGCAGTCCACCGGAAGTATCTTCGATGATTTTTTCATGGATGACTATCAGACAATCCGCAAGAGGGTGACGACCGACCCGCTGACCGTGTCGGTCAGCGCGCTCCCGGCGGGAGCGCCCGCCTCCTTCGGCGGCGGGGTCGGTCAGTTCCACATCTCCGCGTCTCTGACCCGCGACTCTCTCCGGACGCACGATGCCGCCTCTCTGCTGCTGACCGTGACGGGCAAGGGCAATGTCGCCCTGCTTGAGGCCCCGAAGGTCAGCTTCCCTCCCGATTTCGAGGTCTATGACGTGAAGACTTCCGACATCCAGGGCGGCAAGCAGTTCGAGTATCCGTTCATCCCGCGCAGCCATGGGGACTTCACCCTCGGCCCTGTGGAATACTCCTACTATGACATGTCATCCGGCAAGTATGTGACGCTCAAGACTCAGGCTCTGCCTGTAAGGGTGGAGAGGAGCGCCTCCGCGGCATCTTCCGCCGAATCTTCCGGGCAGATTGTCAGGTCACAGTCGGGAAAGGACGTGCGCAACATAGGCAGCGACATCCGCTACATCTCCACCGGTCGTCCGTCATTCAGGCGGGCGGGGTCTTTCTTTGCGGGTACCCCACCTTTCTTCATCATCATGGCTGCGCTCGCGCTCATCGGGGCGGGCGTGTATTTCGGCCTGCGCCGCTGCGCGGCCCTGAGGGCCGACGTTGTCGGAAGCAAGAACCGCGCTGCCAACAAGATGGCGCGCAGGCGGCTCTCGCAGAGCGAAGAATTCCTGAAGAAGAATCTCTATACAGCTTTCTACGAAGAGCTGCACAAGGCTCTCTTCGGCTATGTCTCCGACAAACTCAACATGGACATATCGGACATGAGCAAGGAGAACATCTGCCTAAAACTTGAGCAGAACGCTGTTCCGCACTCTCTCGCCGAGGATTACGTGGCCCTGCTTGACGCTTGCGAGTATGCCCGTTATGCTCCTGCGGATCAGCTGCAGGAGGTGAGTGCGCAATACGAAAAGGCGGTGCGGGTGATTTCAGAAATTGACGCTTATATGAATAAGAACAGGCATAAGGGTCGCGGTGGCGCGGGTGCCGCTCTCATCGCAGTGCTTCTCGCGTTTTTGCCGGCTGTTTCGGCACAGGCCGGGTCAGAAAAGGCCGTGGCGGATTCTTTGTGGACTGCCGGGACGGCCGCGTATGCCGAAGGAGATTGGACCGGAGCCGCGGGTGCGTGGGAGCAGATTGCGGACATGGGTTTCGAGTCGGCGGATCTGTATTTCAATATGGGCAACGCCTTTTTCCGGCAGGATGACCTCGCCCACGCTATTCTCAATTATGAGCGGGCTCTCCGTCTGAACCCGTCCCACTCCGACGCCCGTTTCAATCTGGAGTTCGCCGCTTCGTTGATTCAGGACAAAATTGAGAGCGTGCCGGAGTTTTTCCTGAGCGTGTGGGTGCGGAATCTGTGCAGGCTCCTGCCGTCCGATGTGTGGGCCGGAATCGGCATAGGGCTCTTCGCCCTTGCAATCGCTTCTGTCTTGATTTTCCTGCTTGGCCGCAGTGTGGCGGCCCGCAAAGGCGCTTTCGCCGCCGGAATCGTTTCGCTTCTGCTCTGCGTCCTTTCACTCTCGATGGCTTTCCGTCAGCGGTCTGACTACTTCCGCGAGGATGCCGCCATCGTGGTGCGTGCGGTCAGCCCGGTCAAGAGCTCCCCTTCTTCGGATTCGTCCAGGGATCTTTTCATCCTTCACGAGGGGACGAAAGTCAAGCTGATTGACTCTGTCGGAGACTGGCGCAACATCGAGCTCTCCGACGGCCGTCAGGGCTGGATCGCCTCCTCCGACGTGGAGGTCATCTAGATACATTTAAAAGCGGTTTTGAAATGGTTTCCGAATTTTTCAAAACAGCTTCTTATTCTTAGAACGGGAGTTCCGGCCCATAGTAGACTTCCGGCTCACACAGGACACGGATGTCGCTATCCTGGAAGAGTTTGGCTTGTCTCTCCAATTTCTCCAGAATCTCTCCTCTACGATTGATACTATTCAGTTCCTCGCGACGAGCTTTGCTCATCTCGAGGAATCTTTCTTCCTGGTCAATACCGAGGAAACGG
>CAVHNN010000040.1:13314-16364 GCA_963637465.1 Paludibacteraceae bacterium | reverse complement strand
TTTGAAATAGGAAGCCACGATTGAGAGGGCTTGAACCGAACTGGAGTTGCAGTATAAAAGCTGCAATTTCGGTTCGGTTTCTTGTATCCCTTTCCGTGCGTGGCTTTCCAGTCCGGCGCCGTGACTTGGACGGGCCGCAGCGGTCAACGAGAATCCGCCGGGACGAGCTCCCGGGCGGATGCGGTGAACAGGTGAAAATACCCGGTGAACGGATGACGATTGTTCAGGTGAACGCCCGAACGATCCGTATGGCTCTCCGCTGCGAAATAGTGAATGATTGATTGAACGGCCAGTGAACTGCCTGCGTTGCGGGGATGCAAATCCCGAGCGCGTCACAGACATTCCGCAGTTGAACCGAACGGTTGCTGCTGCGGAGGGAAACGGAAACAGGACAGGCGAACGGGCTGGCCGGAAAAGACGGAGCGAGGGTGAAACTTCGCTCCGTTACCATTGTACAACCAATCAAAAATCATTATGTGCAGAATCAATTTCATACACGAGGCCTGCGAGGCGGGCGCTCGTGACGGTCGCGTGTTCCCTCTTGAAAGTTGCAGCGAGGAGACCGCAAGGATTTTTTCGCGTCAGTACGAGAACGAGGATGCGCGTGCCGCGTATCTTTCCGGCTTCTTGACGGAGGCCGGAGCGCGGCTCTCCCCGGTGAACGACGTGCGTTTCGCGTGCGCCTAAAGTCATTGTATAGGTGAGTTCGGATATTCACCTATGCACCAAATGTTTAACAATCAAAAATCAAAGTATTATGAAACGGATTATTGCAAAGGTTCTTATAATGTTTTTCCCCGCTTTTTGCGCGAAAGCATACTTACGCATAAAGACAAGGCGAGCGGAAATGCAGACGATGCTTGACCGTGCGCGTTTTTATCGGGAGGCCGGATATACGACCAACGATATAAACTTTATGATGCGGGGCGCATTGGAGGATTACGAGCGGACATATTAAAACCCGGGGGCGTTCCATTGAGCCGGAGCGCCCCTTCAAATTCAACCAATCAATATATTTTCCCCTGCGGCTCTGAACCGCCGCAAGGGAGCGCAAACATTAATCAATTAAAATCAAATCACTATGACAGATTACAATTACAGAGAGTGCGTGAAAGAGGACATTTGCGCCTACATCACAGACAACAACATCCACTGGACGGAATCCGACCGCAACGAAACGGAAGAAAAACTCCGCGATGACTTGTGGTGCGAAGATAGTGTGACGGGAAACGGCTCCGGTTCCTACACATTCAGTGCTTATCAGGCCGAGGAGAATCTGCGCCACAATCTGGAGCTCTTGGGCGAAGCCCTGAACGAGTTCGGATGCGGGGCGGACTACCTGATGAACAATGGCGCGTTGGCCTGCGACGTCACAATCCGATGCTACCTGCTTGACGAGTGTATAGCGGCGGCAATGGACGCGCTGGACGATGAGGGATGGAACGGGGAGGAGGAAGAGGAAGAGGAGTCCGAGGAATAGTGGCGGTCTGACTTTTCGCCCGGTGATTTTTGACCGAATCACCGGGAGCGACAAACCAATCAAATCAAATTTACTATGTACAAGAATTACATCATCTATCTGTGGTGCGGCAGCGGCTATCTGCTTTCCGGCCCGTTCGGTGCATCCGCGACCTGCGAGGAGCAGGCGATTGAAATCGTCACGAAGGAGTTGATTGAACAAGGGTGCACGGAATTGTATTTCACCGCCGAACAATACGACCGGCTCTGCAAGGATTCCCAGTACGACCCTGACGAACATTTCGGGGACGATATGGAAGGATTCCTCTATGTGGACGGCACGATGGAGGGCGCGAAATTTCCCGTGTATTTACGGACGGAGAATATGCGCATAGAAGTGGCCGCGTAATCATTATTGTCCGCAGCTTGCCGGCAGCAGGCTGCGGGCGCAAGAATTAACCAATCAAACATTACACATTATGAACATTACAATTACGCCAAACGATTACGCGGAAGTGTCCGAGTGCAGAGAAGACATTGTGCAGCGCATCTGCAATGCATTTTTGAATGAAAGCTGCTGGTCGGAATTTTACCCTAATCGGCATTTAACTAATTGGATAACGATTAGTGCCAGCAAAAAATGCGGATTCCATAATGAGGATTTCGCCCGCCGCCAGCTTGAATCGGCTTACAAGATACGCAAATGTGAGGTTGAGCTTGCTATTGACATCCTCATAAGGGGCGGTTATCATCTTTATAGGTGGTATCACAGGGGCGAGACGATTTGTTATCAGTTTAGCAAGTCACCCCGGCGCAATGATAGGGAGAAAGTGTCGCGCATTTACGATGGCGACTGGTCTCACACTTTCCGCTAATCTTTCGTTTGCAGATGCCCGACCGCATCTGCAAGCACTGACAAAACAATTAAATCACATTCATTATCTAAATTTACAATCATTATGGGATGGAGTTATAATGTAGCAAAGTTCTACAAAAAGAACGGGCAAGTTGACCGCAAGGCGGAACTTGACGATGTACTTACTTGGACGAGCACAAGCGGTATCCGTCGCGAGGTTCTTAAATCAGTTATGGTGGGCAAGGTTTATTATGCTGCAATCAGAAGGACAGGGCCGGACGGGGATTCGTGTGTATATGCTTATGTGGCAGACACCCACGTTAATAGCAGGGATGAATATAATTTCGGATATAAGGATATGCCCGAAGATTACGGCCCCTGTTTTTATGACTGCTCAGAAAGTATCTTATCCTTGCTCACCCCTACTACGGATGAATGTTCGCTTGAATGGCGCAGTGAGTGCTGGGCACGGATAGAACGAACGAAATCGGCGGAGCAGTATGTTGTCGTCCATTCAGAACTGATTGAGCGATACCTTGTGAGGGTCTCTTCTCACCGCGCTCTTTTTGATGGGCGGATAAAAGAAGCCCGCAGGTATTCTTCACGTAAAAGTGCGGAACGTGCTGCCGCGTATGTTTTACAGCATTTCAAACAAGTGTCCAACGTCCGCGTTGAATCAGTAAACGCGTAATTCTTTGCTCCGTCGGTCCCGAACCGCCGACGGGGTGCTGTTAAC
>CAVHNN010000040.1:0-13304 GCA_963637465.1 Paludibacteraceae bacterium | reverse complement strand
GCTGTTAACCAATCAAATTTCACGCAATGAACACAAGGTGAGAAAAATTATCAAGATGGACGCTTGACAATCTGCGATATTGTTTTTTAATTTGCAGAAGCAAAAGTAAGACCGCCGTGAGGCAGCCGCGATAATTTAGACATAATTGAAAAAGGCCAGTCGTCCCGAAAGGGGCGGCTGGTTTCTATTTTCTTATCAACCAATCAAATATCACATTATGGGACAAAGAACAGAATTGTTCGTTGTGGAGAAGCTCCGCGACGAGCAGGGCCGTAAAATCGGCTACAATGTTTATTTGCGTTACTATCAATGGGGAATCGGGCGGACGATGCCGCTCCACATCCTTGCGGGGGTTCTCGCGGCCTATCAGGGCGGCTATTATGAGGGTATCCATATCGGAGATATCCTCCCGGAGGCTCGCACGTGCGACCGCGTGATTCCCGAATCCGTGTCGTGGGAGCGTCTTGCGGGCGGTATGGATTCCTCTTGGAACAACAACGGGGCCATAGTCGTGCAGATTGACAACCAGCGCGACAAATCCCGCTACGAATGTCGGCCCGTCATAAACATCTCGTTTATGCTCGGGCCGGAAGATGCCGGGACAATCGGCAAGGAGGCCGGGGAGCAAATTACCTGTAAGGAATGGATACAGCTCAACCGCCATTATATGGATTCTGACACCTGCGAATTTTTCCGCAGGAGCATAAAGTATGTCTCCGAGCTCGGCCCTATCGAGGTGAACTTCAAGTTTGACGAGAAGTTCTGAACATTTCCTCCGCCTGCGGAAGCGGACGGAGGGAGCGAGTTTAACCAATCAAATTTTTCAAACACTATGCACTCAACAATTTACGAAATCAGAGAAGTTGACATCCGGCCCGAAGAATGGGCCACCGAATCCGCCATTTCAGATGACGGCAACGGTCGCATCGAAGACGTGGACTATTATGAAGCGGTCAGCGCGGAAGAACGGTACGATGCGATTGAGCGTTTCTTCTTGCGATGCTTCCCGGAGAACTCCTTTCAGATTGTCAGGAATTTCGTAGCCCGCACTGCGGTGGTGATGTTCGTCGGCGACATCAAGGCTCTTTATGACAGATGGCTGAACGACATCAAGGAGCAGGCGGCAGAGCTGAACTATGAGAACGCGGAAGACTTGGGACTACACTATGTTCGCAAGGCCTGCTCGCGGCCTTTCGGATTGAGCTCGAAATTTTTTATGCCGGACTGGACGGGCTGCACCGCAGACGCGAATGATTTTCTGGGTTACCTTCGTCATCTGAGCGAGCAGAACGGCGGTATGCCGTTCTGCCTCTACATCGGGCAGGTGTTCGACTATCACTTCTGATTTTGTCCCGTGGCTTCCGGGAGGGGCCACGGGGCGCAAGTTTTGTCTAATTTAAAATCACTTCAATTATGAACACGAATTTTGTCTCTCGTTATTCGGTGAACTTCCGGCGCAACGAGAACATCGGATTGCTGGAGGATGGCGGCAAGCAATATTTCAACACTTTTGCCGTCGCCACTTTCTGCAAGCGGATTTACGAGGCCGAGGATGCGGTGGCGGGTTACTGCGAGTATTGTTACGCCCTGCTGCTTGACCGGGCGAACCATCTGAACGGTTATGTCAAAATCAGCGAGGGTGGCTTGTGCGCGACACTGATAGACAATCGAAAGGTTGTCAAGGCGGCTCTGGATGCAAATACCGATGCTGTTATTCTGGTACATAATCATCCGAGCGGGAATCCGCGTCCGGGGAAGGCCGACATAGAGGCAACGGATGGTTTGAGGCAATGTCTGAAGCTCTTTAATATGCGTCTGCTTGACCATATCATCTTGTCGGAGGACAGTTTCTTCTCTTTCGCTGACGATCGTGAACAGTCTTTCTGATTTTTCGGGAGAGAGGCGACACTCTCTCCCGGAGCCAATGTTTAACCAATCAAAACAAATCATTATGACAACTTACATTCACTCATTCAGCATCGCCGTGGGCGGCATAGATTACGAGGCTGTACCCGTCGAAATCAAAACCAAAATAACGCCGGGAATTGGCATACATCTGGTCGGTTTACCCGATAACCGTTTAAGAGAATCGCTTTTGCGTGTCGCAACCGCGTTGCAGGCGAGGGGGTTCAGTGTCCCGGGGAAGAGAATCACAATCAATGTCACACCGGAGGTCTCTCTAACTACTTATTTTTTAGACCTTCCGATTGCGCTCGGGATTATCGCGGCGAGCGGACAGGGGGAACTCCCCGGTCTTGATGACTACATCATCGCGGGCGAGCTTGGCCTTGACGGAAGCGTCAGGGACATCAGCGGGCGTTACGCCGTAGAATTGGCGAGGAGGACGAACAAGAGATGCATACTGCCTGTCAAAACGGTGGAACGGATGAAAGAACTTATGCTCGATGACGGCGTGGAGATTCACGGCGTGAGCAGTCTCGACGAGGCGGTGGCCATTCTTTCGCGTGAGCCGAGAACGGTCTGCCCGTCCTGCCCGAAGTGCGGGACGCGGCTTGTCGCGTCAGACCTGCCGCAGTATGACTATTACTGTCCGGAGTGCGACGAGGACTTCTACAACTGCGAGGTCTGATTCCTTCTCCGTGCCGGGGTGATACCCGGCGCGGGGGCTATGTTCAACCATTAAAAATCAATTAGTTATGGCAAAAATCATTTACAAAGAAGGATGCGAGGGTCAGAACAGGCTCGAATGCATCAAGGGCATAGAGATAGATATGCTCAACGGGCAGAAATGCCTCGTCTATCCCAAGTATGCGGAATGCGCGCTGCTGAGCGAAGATGTGGACGCGTCCGAGTGGAAGGCTCCGGAACTGACCGAAATCAAGGCCCTCAAAGTGGAGGACACTACGGCGGCAACGGATGAGCTGCTCTCTCTCGGGAGTCCCGTCGCGAAGCACGTAAGAAGACACGGTGATTACAACCTCCCCTCCCTGCTCGCCGCGATGGAGATATGCGACCAGTACGAGGACATCGACGTTCTCGCCCGGCAGATTGAGGGCGCAGAGCTGCTATGTGATAATTTTCTGGTCATCTGGAGTTCTTGTCGCTGCGGCGTCAGCCTCGCCTGGCTCTATGGCGGCCGCGTCGGCTTTGCGGGCAGCAGCTACTTCTGCTGCGCGTTCCTCGTGGTCCCGTCCGTGCTTTATAGATAATCTTTTAAGAATCAAAAAGCTATGTACAAAATTTTATGTTACAGTTACCGCGAGGCCCTGAAGGAGGCCCGCGAGTTCGTCGAGGGCACCGACTATACGATTTGCAAGAAGAAGGGGGTTCTCAATAATGTCGGAACGGTAGGTATGTCGGACGAAATGGACAGACGTTTTCCTGACGGTTGCAGCGGTGAAGTCCAGTGCGTCTGCATCGAGGATAACAACCATAACACCATAGCGAAGATTGGCTACTGGTGCGAGGAGAGTTACGATGAGGCCTGCGGGATAAAATGAACAGAAAATTTCGTGCGGTCTCCGACCGGGCCGCACGGAACGAATCACCAATTAAAATTCATTCATTATGACAATCTATGTAGGAAGATGGGACCTGATTTCCGGATGCTATGAGGCATACAACGGTCTCATCAACAAAACGGAAAAGGAAATCATCGAGGAAATTGGCCGCGAGGTTAGACTGTTTCGCGAACGGAACGGCTACGAGGACAACTTCATCGCCGTGTATAGCGCGGCGGAATTTGAGGACACCTTCAATCAGACGCTTACGAACCATATCAGTTCGGAGGACTATTGGATTCGGATATTTGCGGATTAATAGTTATTTTATCTTATATTTGCCGTATGGGGGAAGAGTTCAAACCGACAAGACCGAGGCCTTTAGTTCGCATCTGCGAAATCGTGGGGCATATTATGATTTATATATGCTTTCACGGCAGTGTCGCGTTGCTTATTGTTTTGCTCATTTTTGGAAGATGGCTTCCGTATGAGGTTTTGGTATGGATAGATGATTATTATTTTCTGGTAGTTGCGATTGCTATGGGCATCCTTGCCGCGTGTTCCCAATTCGTCTATCGAGACGCCGCAGAGCAGGTCGCTCTCGGCGAATTGAAAAAAGAGCACGACCAAAAAATCGCTGCAATCGATGCGCAGTTGGAGATTCTCGCCCGGGAGCCGAAGAAATACGACCCGGATAAAGCGAAAAAGGAGTTCGAAGAAAAACTGGCGAGATGGGCGAGAGGCGATTGGGGAGACGGGAAGGACGACAAGTCCGAGTAGGAGAAGCGGGGTTGATTCCCCGCTTCTCCACTATTAATTTCAAATCAGTCAAGATTATGGTATCACTTTCCGATGCTCTTGAAAGCATCAATTACAGAAACAGGATGAGCGTCGTCAAGCATCTCGGGGCCAACAATATCCGGTCGTGGGAGGACTTCGACAGATGGCATCTCACCAGATTCGCGACCCGCGTGAAGGAGGCGATGTCCGCATCCTCCGCGCATACGGTGTTCGCGGTGCTCAAATCATTCCTCGCCAAATTCGAGGACGAAATTGAACTTCCGAAGGACTGGCGCAGGATTCTCGACTGCAAGAACGAGACTCCGATGAAAACCTATCTCACGGCGGAGGAGGTTGAGGCCTTCGGGCGCGTCGAGGTTTCCTCCGACATCGAGCGCACCGTGAGGGACGGGTTCTACGTCTCGTGCAAGACGGGGCTCCGCCATTCCGACCTTATCAAGCTGCTCCCGTCCAACTTCCAGCCCTGCGAGGGCGGCGGATGGTATCTGAACTATGTCTCGAAAAAGACGAAGATTCATTCAACCATCCCCTGCTCCGATGCGACGAAAGAGCGGGTAGAACGGCTCCACGCAGAAGGCGTAGAAGTCTCGCTTGTCTATTACAACCAGATAGTGCGGACTCTCGCCGAGCGGGCGGGAATCAACACCGAAGTCTCCGTTTTCAAGGCCGGAAAGGAGCTGTCAGGGCCGAAGTACAAATTTCTTTCCAGCCATTCCGCGAGAATTTCGTTCTGCACTATCCTTGCGGACTTCGGGACGGACATACTTGACATTATGCGTCTCGCCGGCCATTCGAATCCCCAGATGTCCGCACGTTATGTGGTTCGTCACGGGGTGGACATCAACGACAAAGTGAAAGGATTTTTAATGTGAATACAATAGTCAAAATTATGGGAAAGGACATCAATCAACTCTACAAGTGTGCAATGAAGAGCGAACAACTCTTGACCGTGGAAAACATCGCCGGTCTTATCGGAAAGAAAATCGTCTGGGTGTCGCCGTGCGCGAATGACAATGCGGAATACAACCCTTACGGATACTGCGGAATCGCGGTCATACGCGGATTTGACCCGGACTCCGAGCATCCGGTGAACGCAGACATCATCGAGGGCGATAATCCGGGATATGCTTTCGTCAGCGGAGACAAACATCATCTGGCATACAGCGACGATGACAGATACATATCTTACATTGAGTTATAAAAATAAAATTATTTAAAATCAACAATCTATGTACATCATTCTCAAAATTACCAACGCCGAGAAGAAGAACATCGGCGTAGAATGTGTAACCCTGAAAGAGGCGGTAGCCGAGTGCAAGGCTCTGACCGAGGGCAAGACGCCCGACCCGGAAGAAAGCGACAACAGCTTCCGTCTGGAGGTCTATGAGGTTCTGGAGAACGGAGACCTCGACTGCGTACACAACACGGATTTTTACTTCGAATAGCCTTTTGGGTGTGGGGGCCTGACCGCCCCCATACCCGCTATCACATTCATAGTGGATGTGATTTTTGATTGGTTGGGCCGGGGGCGTTCTTCGCTCCCGGCCTTTTTGCGTTATAACCTTTCGTCGATCACCCTCTGGAGCGTCCTGATGAGCGCGTCCTTCTCGGCGAGAATCTTCTCATATTTTATTTTGACCAGCTCCGCCGACAGGTCTCCGGGGTATCCCTCCCCTGTTCTCAGCCATTGGGGATTGACTTCCGGGTATGCGGCTATTATCGCATCGAACAGCTTGGCCAGTTTCAGCTGTCCGTGAACGATTTTAGACAGGCGCGTCTTGTCTATGCCTATGGACTTCGCGAAGTCCACGGCGGTGCCTCCCGTGCAGTTGTCGATGAGGTACTGCGCCCTCTGCGCTTCCGTCATTCCCATTTCTATTCGGTTTTCATAAGTTTTCTCACGAGAGCCCACAAATCCTCCTTCTCCTTCCGGAGCAGCTCTATTTCGGCCTCCAAATGGGCGATATAGCGGTCATTTGACTGGCCGTTGGTGTTGTGGTGGTTGCCGTCCCCCTGTATGGTCTGGATGTTGGCGGATTTCAGCATATCGCCCTCGCCTTCAAGCACCCACATCGGATTCAGCTCCTCCCACTTCTTGCAGGCCGCAGTTGCAACGGTCTTGCTCATACGGTTGCGCCTTTTGACATCGGTGATGTTCTGTGCTGACACGCCGATTTCTTTTGCGAGCGCGGCATCATTTGGCAAGCCATAGCATTTTTTGATTGATTCAAGTCTTTGATAATCGGAATCACCAACTTTCAACATATCACCTTCTCCCGACATTACCCAACCAGCATTAAACTGCGGGTAGGCTTCAAGAATTTTACTGATAATGAATTGCGAGATTCTTTGTGTTTTACCGGACTTCAAATCGTAGAGATTTTGCGGTGACACACCTATGGCTTCTGCGAACTTGCGGTCACTTGAAAAGCGCAAACTATCCATAATTTGCCTAATCCTTTGATAATCTTTACTTAAATCTGCCTTCTCCATTTCTTAAAAATATTTATTTTAATGTTTCCCAAATATTTTTTCAAATAGTGCTTGCAGGTTCAAGAATTATTCTTTAGTTTTGCAGTCGTGGTTAGTCAATCAACGATTGCTTAACCGAATTGACATAGTGACGCAAACCCTAAAAATGCGCTTGAAAGCACCTGCAAGGCACTTTCTCGTATGTAGTCATCGCAAATTTAGGAAATAATTTCGTTAAACAATGCAATTCACACTAACAATCGTTGATTCTTCTAACCCGGCTGCTCCCGGTCGTCAAACGGGGGCGTGGAGGACGAGGCGGAGCGTGGGTGGCGGGCGGAAGCCGGCCAATCCCTTTGGCGCAAGCAAAGAGTCCTTGCTGTAATTCGGACAGGGGTGGCGGCCTACATTGGTAAGAGACACGAAGCACCCGCAAGGTGCGGAAACTGAAAACGCCTTCCGAACCCCAATGGGGTGTAGGAAACCGAATGGCTTTAATGTCGCCGACGGCGGTTCCAAGCCCGCGTATAAGAACAGAGGAAAGCAGTGTATAATTAAGCAAAGAAGAATGGCAAAACAACACAAGGATTATGACCGCTCTCTGGTCGAAAGCGGGGAATGGTTAAAGCTGGTGCGGTCGCTCAAAACGGGGGTGTATGAAGTTGCGGTACCCAACTATTCTGCGCTCCGTTCCCTGCAAGTGACCATCTCGAAGGTCAATTCAGACCCTGAATGCAAATACATATTCTCGACTTCAAGCAACTACAACAGGCTGGAAGTCCGTGTCGAAGTGGATTTGAAAAAACCGGACAGATGAAAGAGCTTACCGAACTCATATCCGTCCTCCAGCGGCTCGATGCGGTTATGAACAACGATACGCGGGTGATGACCTGCGGGGAGGCCGCGTTCGTCCTCAATAAGACGCCGCAGACGATTTCCAGATATGTCGCCGAAGGGAAGCTGCGCCGAGCCTGCGCCAACGGAGTGAACGGCGTATGGGCGAAAGATGTTTACAGGCTATTGTAGCAACAATCGTTGCACACTATTGGAATATTTTTCTTTTTAATATTTTACTTTTATGCCGATTATCAAATCAACTGACCAGTTCCCGGCCCGTTCGGTGGTCATGCTCGTTTACGGTGTCCCGGGCGTGGGGAAGACCTCCCTTTCGAACACCGCCGAAAATCCCGTCCTCATCGACTGCGACAGAGGGGCTGACCGTGCGGCTCTCCGCAAGGACACGCTCGTCTGCTCGAAGTGGGAGGACATCACTGCGGAGAAGGAGACGTTCAGGCAGTACAAGACCGTCATCATCGACACGGCTAAAGCCTGCCTCGACGACTTCCTCTGCGACTATGCCGTCCGTGTTGACGACGCGTCGAAGAAGAACAAGCTCAAGATGTTCGGATATGTGGGCGACGAGTTCAAGAAGTTCGTGGCCTACCTCCGCAGCATCAACGTGGACTTGATTATCCTTGCCCACGCGGCGGAGGACAAGGACGGCGACGACCGCATCTTCTATCCGTCGGTGACCGGGCAGTCCAAAGACCTCGTGCAGAGAATCTCCGACCAGATAGGATTTCTCTCCTATGGGGCGGACAACTCCCGCATCCTCCACTTCCGGAAAGACCGCCGCATCGTGGCGAAGGACACCGCGCAGCTCGGAGACATAGTAATCCCTGATGTCAGCGACCCGTCGTACAAGGACGCTATGGCGCGGATAATCTCCGCGACGAAGGCCCGCATCAGAGAGCGCACAAACGCACAGAACGCGGCTCTGGAAAGCATAAGGACCGCAGAGGAGGCTATCGCGCAGGTAACTGATGCCGCGACCGCAGATGCGGCTCTGGAGGCCATTAACGTCTGCCCTGCCGCCGACATTCCGGCGCTCAAGAAGAAGCTGGCCCCGGTTCTCAAGAACCTCGGTCTCAAGATGGACAAGGCTTCCGGCAAATTCGTCAAGGCGGAGTGATGAAACGCATATCCGTCACCACTCTTGAGACCTACCGCAAGTATCTCGCGGGGGACGAGTGGACGAATCTGGACGCTATGATTGCGGCCATCACCACGCCTTTCCTCGGGAACGCCTACACGCAGATTGGTTCGGCTTTTCATGCGATAGTGGAACAGGGCGAATCGGTCATCGAGGAACTGCCCGAGATGGGCAGGTTCCGCGTGACGGTGGACGATCATCCGGTCATATTCAACGAGGAGCAGGTGGCGATGGCTCTCAAGTACCGCGCTAAACTCCCCTACGCCTTTCACGAAGAATGGATTGGAAGGGAGTTCGACACTCCTTCGATGCCCATCTGGGTTCACGGGCGCGTCGATGTCCTGCACGGCACTTTCGTCCGGGACATCAAGACGAAGTACAGCGCGGTCAAATACGACGATTACGCCAACTCCGCGCAATGGAGGTTCTATCTTGACCTCACCGGCCTCGACACTTTCTACTTCGACCTTTTCGAGTTCCCGTCCTACAACATAAGCAGGCACGGATGCGACGTTTCCTCCCTTAAAATCCGGCCTTACGGCGCAATAGAGTGCATAAGGTATGACGGGATGGAAGAGGAGAACCGCAGGCTTGTCTGCGACTTCACGGACTTCATTACAAAGTACAATCTTACAAGTTATCTGAAAGACAGAGAATTTTAATCATTCATCATTATGGCATTGACGCAGCGTGGTCTGGTTTTCTCCGTTGGAGCAACGGAATCCAGACAGTACAAAGACAAGACATTCGTCTCCCGCTCCCTCGTTCTTGAACAGCCGAGCTTCGACCAGTACACGGGCGAGAGGAAAAATTCCAATTACATCAAGTTCGAGGCGACTAAAGCCGAGACCTGCGAAGCACTTGACAAGTTCCCCGTAGGCAGCAAGGTAGAGGTCGAGTTCATCGTGCGCGGTTCCAAATACCTAAAGAAGGATAAATCCGGCGAGGATGTGTTCACCAAGCTTGAACTGCGGGATATTTCATTTGTGGGGAACGCGGCCTCTGCCGCCCCGTCGAGTGCGGCTCCGCTTCCTCCTGTCTCCCCTGCTCCGGCGGCCCCTGCCGCTCCGGATGTCCCGGCACAAAGCGATTACGATGCCGAACTCGGATTCTGATGAAGTATGACACTTCGGACGCTTTGAAGAAGGCGGAGTTTCTGAACAGGGCGAACTACCTTGCCGAAAAAGGGAAGCTCGTTGAACTGACAGAACTCCGCCCTTCCACAAGGCGGTCACGGGAGCAATCCGACTGCTGGTGGGCGTGGTGTTCGCTTATCGCCCGCGCCATAGGGAATCCCGACATCGTGGCGGTCGCCCGCGATGTCAAACGTGCGGTCATCGGGCAGAGGATTACCACCGATATTTTTACGGGCGAAAGCATCTATGAGGATTATGTCACGCAGCTTATGACCAAAGCGGAGATGAGTGAGTTGCTCTCGAAAACAAAGGAGTGGGCGCATAAGGTTTATAATCTGTGGCTTCCGTCCCGCGAGGACGGGCTGATATATGAGGAGATGATTACGCGGTTCGGGCAATAGCGATACCGCTTCTTTCATCCTGCCATGCAACACCGATGTATAGATATTACATTATCGTATTTGATGGATAGAATAGATAGGGCGGAAATCCGCAAGTGGTTTGACTTTTTTGTGGCCTGGAAAGAAAATCCGCTCGTGGAGATACGCATCGGTGGACGAGATAAGAAAGGGTTTTACAGCGGGTATTTCAAAGACCCGGATTCCATCATAGAGTGGGTAGAAAGATACGACACGCGCAATATATACTTCGCCGTCAACTCGCTCGACCCTCAGTGTGAGCATCGCGCACAGTTCAACAAAATTCTTGAGCATCCCGAAGAATCTACGCAGGATGTGAATATCGCGGGGCGCGACTGGGTGTTCATCGACATCGACCCGGTTCGTATGTCCAACATCAACGCCACGGACGACGAGGTGATATGTGCGAAAAGCGTTGCCCGTCGCGTAGTCCACTATCTCAAGTCCGAGGGGCTGAATGACCCGATTGTGACGTTCTCCGCCAACGGAATGCACCTGTATTACCGTTGCAAGCTGCCTAACAACAAGGACACGGACAATCTGGTGACGAACTTCCTGAAAGCTCTCGCCGCGCTGTTTGATGACGATAAGGTCAAGATTGACACGGCGGTCGCCAACGCCTCGCGCATCGCGAAGCTGCCGGGAACGATGTCCGCCAAAGGCCGCTCCGATGATACCGTGCGCCCGCAGCGGATGTGCCGAATTCTTAAAGTCCCGGACGAGGTTCTTCCGACCGACAGGGCTTTCTTCGAGAAGGTCGCCTCGCTTGTTCCCGAACCGCCGAAACCCTCGCGGGAGAATGACTGGGGGCGGAAGAAGTTTGACCTCCGCGAGTTTATGCAGAAGCACGGCATCGAGGTGAGGCAGGAGGTACGGGCGGCGGGAGGGACAAGGTTCATTCTTTACCACTGCGTGTTCAATCCCGACCATAGGGCGAAGGACGCGATGATATTCCAGTATGATGACGGTTCTATTGCCTATAAATGTCTCCACGCGTCTTGTGCGCAGTACAAATGGCGGGATGTGCGTCTGCTGTTTGAGCCTGACGCATACTCGCGCCGCGAGGATTTCGCGGACTTCGCCTATAAACGCAGGATGCAGGGGCAGGGACGGGGGCAACCTTTCGTCCCGCAGAAAGAGAGCGACGAAAAGGGACCCATCTGGCTGTTGCTCAATGAAATTCAAACACTTAATCCAAATGATATGATTAGTATTAGCACGGGCATCAAGGAACTTGATGATAAGATATATGGCGGGACTATACTTCAGCAGCTTTCGGTGTTGACGGGGCGCCCCGGCTCGGGCAAGTCCACCTTTCTTAACACGGTTCTGCTCAATTCTGTCCAACAGGGCTTCCCCACGGCAATCTTTTCCGGGGAATTGCCCAATCATCTGCTTAAGTCGTGGATTACCCTCCCCGCGGCGGGGCGCAATTATGTCAAACCGTCCTCACGGAGGAGCGATTCCTATTATGTGCCGAAAGATATTGAAGAAAAGATACTCGTATGGCTCAAAGATAAACTCTTTGTCCATAATTCGGAGTATGGCAACAACTGGGAGCAGTTGCGGGTGGACATTTCCCAAATTGTCCAGCGCGGCGCGAAGAACATCATTCTCGACAATCTGATGACGCTTTATCTCGGGAACGAGGATGACCGCTCGAAATACAAGGCGCAGATAGACTTCATCAACGAACTGCACGATATGGCCCGCACCGAGAATATCCATATATGGCTTGTGGCTCATCCGCGCAAGCAGACGGCTTTTCTCCGCGACTTGGATATTGCGGGAGCATCGGAAATCGGCAATCTCGCGGACAATATCTTCATCATCCATCGCGTCAATCAGGACTTTGAGAATCAGGCCAAGGCGTTTTTCCCGAAATCAAAGGTCAACGACATTTTGATGAACGAATACACCAATGTGATTGAGATTGCGAAGAACCGCATCCCGGGACGTTGTATGGGGGACCTTGTCGGCGTGTACTACGAGCCGGAGACCAAACGGATGAAGAACGGCAAGGCCGAGGTCTTTCAGTATGGGTGGGATATTACGCCGGTTCAGCCGTCGCTCTCGTTGCAGGCGGCGGAGTCTTCTTTTGATGCGGAAAACGAAAAATGGTACGAAAAAGAACAAGATGATGGAGTCCCTTTCTAAAATCAGAGTTTACACCAATGGTCTGGTCAAGGACGGTGTCGGGGCATACGCCTACATCGTACTTGAAAGCCGGGGCGGCGAGATGGAGATTGCGGGAGAGAAAGTAACGGCTTTTTCTCCGTCCATATTGCGGGCGAAGTTCGCGATGGCCGGCCTTTGCGATGACGATATGCGTATGAAGATGCGGGCAGCATACGAAGGCGTGCGCCATTGTCCGAACGGAACAGCGGTTGAGATTTACACTGACAATTTCCTTGCGGGCACCTGTCTTGAGACCACTAAACCCACGGATGAGGACGGAGACATAGCGGAACGCTACCGAAAATATCTTGCGACCTCCGGCATCACCGTGAAGTTCCGGACTACGAAAGTCTATAACGGCAAGGAATTGCCCGGCAACGACCACGATGAATGGACTTGGTGGGCTTATCATCTGTGCGAAGATGCGATAAAGCGATATAACAAGGAGAACAATCGCCGGGGCAGACGAGTTGACATTGAACAGATGGAGAGCTTATGGAAGAATGGATAAATGCCCGCACGCGTATGCCGCAGGAGGGAGAAATCATTTCTCTGCCCGGCTTTAAAGGAAAATACAAGGTGCAAGGGATGTCGCTTTTTAACAGCAAAGGAAGATTGAGCATACCGCTCTGTCTTGTGGAAAAATACAAAATCAAGCAATGATAGCAATTCTGAAAGTCAAAACGATAACGACAAACACAAGGGAGGCGAAGGAAATCTTCCTGTTCGGAATACGGATATACCACCGGCAAGACCTGTTTGTCTTTACTGAACAAAACAATACAACACTATGACACGAGAACAAGAAATCGAGACATTGAAGTCCCTCAAGGGGGACACCTAT
>CAVHNN010000039.1:0-16597 GCA_963637465.1 Paludibacteraceae bacterium | reverse complement strand
TGCCTTTCACCCCTAACGTACTTTCTACAGGAGGATTCACGAACGGCTACGGCTTCAAGCAGCAGTAGTAGTGACTACAATAATCTTATAGAAGTGCTCGCCGCGGCCGGGTTCTCCGGCTGCGGCTTTTTTATAGTCTGGAGCTCGGAATTATTAAAAAGATTTCAAAACTTTTCCTATCGAATTGTAAAAATTTATGCTAAATTTGCCAGCCGAATAATACGGAACATTTTTAATAACTAACAGTATAACCAATTTTCAGTATCCTTATGATGATAACTCATCTTAAAAAGGCTGTGCTGACCGCTCTCTCGCTTATATTGGCGGGTGGAGCCGCATTTGCGCAGCAGTCGATTTCGGGAACTGTCAAGGATGCCAAGGGCGAACCCGTAATAGGCGCCGGCATCGTCGTTGAGGGCACGCAGAACGGTGCGATGACCGATATCGACGGCAACTGGACACTTTCCGTTCCTGCAAACTCCACAATCGTAGCCTCCTGCATCGGCTACACCGACGTGAAGGTGAAAGTTTCTGCGGGGCAGAACGTTTACAACATCATTCTTGAAGAGAGCTCCCTCTACCTTGACGACGTGGTCGTCATCGGCTACCAGACCGTCAAGAGGCGCGACCTCACGGGCTCCGTGTCTTCAGTCAACTCCAAGCAGCTTTCCTCAACTCCTGTGGCCAACGTGGCCCAGGCTCTCCAGGGCAAGCTCGCCGGCGTGAACGTCGTTTCCCAGGACGGCCGTCCTGACGCCACCATCAACATCCGCGTCCGCGGAGGCGGCTCCATCAGCCAGTCCAACGACCCTCTCATCCTCATCGACGGCGTGCAGGGTACTCTGAGCGACATTCCGTCGGATCAGGTCGAGTCCATCGACATCCTCAAGGACGCCTCATCCACCGCCATCTACGGTGCCAGAGGAGCCAACGGTGTCGTGCTCATCACCACCAAGGGAGCCAAAGAGGGCAAGGTGAGAGTCACCTACAGCGGATACGCCAAGCTCAACACCCCGATAAAGTATACCGAAGGTCTTGATCCTTACGATTATCTCAGCTACGTATGGGCCAATACCGAAGCTTACGGAAGCTATTACTCCGATCCTTTCACCAAACTCTACGGCATCGGCGGCTACGGCGATATCGAGCGCTACCGCAACGTCGAGAAGTACGATGTGCAGAAGCAGATCTACGGCGACTCGTTCTCTCACAGCCACGACCTTTCGGTTTCCGGCGGCACCGAGATGACCAAGGTCCTCTTCTCTCTCAACTACAACGATGAGGACGGTATGAAGGTCAACTCCTTCAACAGGAGGGCCAGCGCTTCCCTGAAAGTGGACCAGAAGATCAGCGACAGGCTCAACCTCGGTCTCGACCTCCGTTATGTGGACGTGACTTCCATGGGCTATGAAGGAACGGGCAGCCGCAGCGGTTCCACCCTTTCTTCCGCCTACCGCTTCCGTCCTATCGCCACTTCCGACATACTCGGAGACACGGCGGCTTTCCGCGAGGGTGCCATCGAACAGTACGGCAAGTCTTCTCTCTGGGACGCATACGACCCGTACAAGATGATTCTCGACTACGAGCCTCTGCGCAACCGTCAGCATATCCGCGGTACCGTTTCCCTCAACTGGAACATCATCGAGGGTCTCGTATATCACACTGACCTTACCCTTGCCCGCACCTATCAGCAGAACAAGACCTGGACAGGAGCCACGGCCAGCAGTTACCTCGATGACATCACCGGAGAGAAACTGTACGCCGGAAAGGCCACTCTCTATAAAGGAAATTCTGCAAATCTGCGCTGGACCAACACCCTCAACTATCAGTTCAAGCTCGGCGAGGCGCACAGCTTCAACGTCCTCCTCGGACAAGAGATGACTGATTCACAGGGCGATTCGATGACCATCACGGCCGATCGCTTCCCTGCCAACTACACCAAGGAGAACGCCTTTGCGATGATCAACCAGTTCGATCAGGCGGCCTCCACTCTCAAGATTACGGACATGTTCTCTTCCGGCTACACCACACCTTCCAGAATCCTTTCTTTCTTCGGACGTGTGAACTACAGCCTGCTTGACCGCTATCTCTTCACCCTTACGATGCGTGCCGACGGTTCCAGCAAGTTCGCTCCGAGCCACCGCTGGGGTTACTTCCCTGCAGCCGCGTTCGCATGGCGTGTGAGCGACGAGCCGTTCATGGAGGAGGTCGACTGGATGGATGACCTCAAGCTCCGTCTCTCCTACGGTTCCGTGGGCAACGACGGCATCAGCGCCGATCTCTGGTCTCAGACCTGGACCAGCAGCACCACCAATTCCGTCATCGGAGGACAGGCTTACAGCTCCTACGACCTCGCGTCATCCATGGCCAACCCTGACCTGAAGTGGGAGACCACCATCACCCGCAACCTCGGTGTGGACTTCGGCGTCCTCAAGGGGAAGATCAACGGTAGCCTCGATCTCTATTGGAACACCACCAAGGATCTGCTCATGAACGTGACCATCCCCGGCATCACCGGATTCACCTCCACCTACGACAACGTGGGACAGACCTCCAACAAGGGTGTCGAGCTCTCTCTCAACGGCACCGTCATCGAGACCCGCGACTGGGGACTCTCCGTGGGCGGCAACATCAACTTCAACAAGAACAACATCGACGCTCTCGCGGACAACATCTCCACAAGGTACGGCTCGTCCTGGTTCCACGCGGGCAATCCGGGCAATGACTACGGCTTCGAGGTCGGAAGGCCTGTGGGTCTCGTCAGGGGTCTCACCTACGACGGATTCTACACTGCCGACGACTTCACCTACGCCGACGGCATCTACACCCTCAAGGAGGGCATTCCTGATCTGAGCTCCAACATCACCGGCGTGTACCATGGTGCTGAGGGCAGAGTTCCAAGCGGACAGAACGCCTATCCGGGCATGGCCAAGTTCGTGGACACTGACGGAGACGGCAAGGTTGACGAGAACGACTACACCTTCATCGGCGACATGAACCCTCTCTTCACGGGCGGTTTCAACATCAACGCCAACTACAAGAACTGGGATCTCGGACTGTATTTCAACTACAGCGTAGGCAACGAGATCTACAACATCAGCAAGCTCGTCTCCCTCAACGGTTACAAGGAATCCGGCGTGTTCGAGAACCATCTTGCGCTGCTCAAGGACTCATACAAGCTCTATGACATCCAGAACGGTCAGATTGTACGTCTCGAAACTCCGGAGCAGCTCAATGCGGCCAACGTGAACGCATCGCTGCCTCTGTTCAACAACGAGAACGGCATCGTCTCCACCCTCGGTATCGAAGACGGTTCTTATCTGCGACTCAACACCATGACTCTCGGCTACACTCTCCCTTCGGCTTCCAAACTTGCTAAGGCGATGAGCATCAGCTCCCTCAGAGTTTACGCGACGGTTTACAACGTGTTCACCCTCACCAAGTACTCCGGACTTGACCCGGAGGTCAGCACCAACAATCAGATGAACGACAACTACCCGACTCCGGGTATCGACTATGGCGCATATCCTCGCGCCCGTTCATTCGTCCTCGGTCTTAACTTGGGATTCTAAAATATTGAAAGAAAATGAAGAAGATATTATATTCATTCGCCGCTCTGGCCGGATGCCTTACTCTTACCCAGTGCGACAACTTCTTGAGCGTAAGCTCTCCTAACAAGTCCGGAGACGAGTTTGTCACGTCTTCCGTCAGCGAGACTTACAAGACTCTGTCATATTGCTATGGTGTTTACCGTGGCGTGGCCGCCGGCGGCAACTACAACTGGAACGACTCCGCTTCAGATGCCGAATACTATCCGGAAGCGACCTCCAACAACGGCCGTATGGGTTATCTCCGTCCGTTGGAAGTGGGAGTTGACAACAAGAGCAGCCAGTTCAACAATCTCTACAAGATTCTTGCAAGATGCTCCCGCGTGGCGAACATCATCGCCGAGAAGGAGGAGTTCACGAGCGCCAACGGCGTCAACGACTGGACCCAGCTCTACGGCGAGGCCTGGACGATGTGGGGCTACTGCTATCTGGAGCTTGTAAAGCATTTCGGAGATGTGCCTTTCGGAATCGAGAACCAGATTGTCGAGAGCTACACGCTCGCTTCCCGCTTCGATATTCTCGATGCTGTCATAGCCAAGCTCAAGGAAGTAGAGCCGCTGATGTATGACCTCGGAGAGGGCGGAATCACCGCCGAGAGGATGAGCCGCACCTTCGCCAATCAGGTGATTGCCGAGGCCAACCTCTTCGCCGGCGGATACCAGACCATCCGTACGGACGTGGACGGACTCTACGGAGACGTCAAGTTCGAGTCCAAGGGCTACTCTTCCAACGCCAAGGCCGACTACGCCCGCCGCACCGACTGGCAGAGCTACTACAAGGAGGCTCAGACTTACCTCCGCAAGGTTCTCGGAGAGCGCAAGGGTACTTCCCGCCTGCTCACCGAAGATGACCGCAGCTATGCCGAGAATCCTTTCCAGAGAGGCTTCCAGTACATCATGGATATGCAGGTTTCTCCTGAGTCCCTCTATGAAGTAGGCCACATGGCGGCCAACGGCAATGCCGAGCGTCCGTACTCTCAGGGCCGTCCTTCAAACGGCGCGACCAAGAACGCCGCTCCTTGCAAGGTGTTCAGCGGCATCCGTGTGACCCCTACGTTCTACTACACCGGCTACGAAGACGGCGACAAGCGCTGGGATGCTTCCGCAGTGGTGACCGGCTCCGACGGCAAGGGCACCGAGCAGATGGTGACCCTTCTCTCCGGCTCCCGTCTCAACGGCGGTATCGCCATCAACAAGTGGGACATCAACAAGATGGCCAGCCCTTATGTGATTCAGTGCCGCAATTCCGGTATGAACTACGCTTTCTTCCGCGTGCCTATCACCATGCTTGAGCTTGCCGAAGTCGATGCCGCCCTTGGCGAGAGCAACGAGGCTCTGGATATGCTCAACCAGCTCCGCGCACGTGCGTTCGGCGACAACGCTCACGCTCTCTCCGGACTTTCCGGCGAGGAGCTTGTGAAGGCCGTGCTCGACGAGTACAAGAGAGAGACCCTCGGAGAGGGCAACATCAAGTTCTCCCAGCTCCGCACGGGCTACTTCCCTGATTACTGCATCGCCGCCCGCGCCGACATCAAGAAGGTCATCGCCGGGCTCGAGGCTGACGGCTATTATACTTTCGAGAACGGAAGGACCATGTCCGCCTATGTCTGGACGAAGCTCGTCGACGTCACAGGCAAGGGAGTCGCCGCCAACACTTATGATGCGGCCGCGAATGAGACCAATCCTGCTCTCAAGCCGGGCTGGCGCGGAGTCTATGACTACACGACCATCTCCACCGTCGCAAGTCTCGTGACGGGAACCGAGCACAACCTCGCCATCGAGGGTCTCTTCGAGAAACTCTCCGATGAGCGGATCGCCGAGCTTGAGGCCGACGGCTACACCAAGACCAACTGGGGTGTCGATATGGTTTCCGGCAAAGACGGACTCTTTGACTACAATATCCTTTCGGGTATTGAGCTCTCCAAGGTTCCTCTCCACTATCATCCGATTCCGCTCGAGACTATCCAGCAGTCAAAGGGGAACGTGACCAACGGATATGGTCTGCCTCAGCAGTAGTATCTTGAAATAAAAAATCCATGAGGTGACCTGCGGCCCTTTTGCCGCAGGCCACCTTTTGTAAAACAATTGCAATGAAATTAACCGCAACAATTACCACGATCTCCCTGCTCTGCGCGTCCGCGCTCTGCGTCCCGGCACAGCAGAGCATCAGCCCGGAGGGCTTCGGCTCTCCTTCGAGCGAGAACCATACTGCCGCATGGTGGCACTGGATGGACGGAGACATCACCCGGGAGGGCATAACCAAGGATCTTGAAGCGATGAAGGCCCAGGGCATTACCAACGCCACCGTGCTCAACATCTACCGTCTGATCGGGGTGGAGGGCTGCCAGAACGTGAAGTTCAACAGCCCGGAATGGTTCGCGATGTTCCGCCACGCGGTCGAGAAGGCCGACAGTCTCGGCATCGAGATAGGGGCGGCCAACTGCGACGGCTGGAGCGAAAGCGGCGGCCCGTGGATTACCCCGGAGCTGTCGATGAAGCAGTACACCTGGCGCAAGACTTTCGTCAAGGGCAACGGACGCGAGCAGAGCATATCCCTCGCGAAGCCGTATTTCAAGGAGCGCTTCTACCGCGACGTGAAGGTGGTGGCGTATCGTGACTCGGCTCCCAACTCATTCGTGCAGGCCTCCCCGCGCATCACCGCCAACGGCGGATATCCTCTGGAGACGCTCATCAAGAGCCACAAGTATCACGACGAGACCCGCCATCTCGACCTTTTCGACGAGTTCCCCGCCGATATCCTCATCGACGGCAACCCGACCACCGGTCTCACGCTGAGCGAGGACAAGACGATAAGGCTCGATTTCGCCAAACCGTTCACGGCGGAGGAGCTTCAGATATACATAATGGTCTCCGCCGCCAAGTTCCCGATTCCGGTGAAGCTGGAGGTGTCGGATGACGGAGAGCAGTACCGGGAGGTCGCGACTGTCTTTCCCGCTGCGGCCAACTCCCTGCAGAAGCTTTCCTTCCCCAAGACCGCTTCCATGCATTGGAGGCTGACCGTCAACGAGAAGCTCTCCGCAACGACCCTCAGCGAGGTCTGCCTTCTCAAGAAAGGGGAGAGGGGAACCTGGGACAGCGCTCCGGGAGTGGCCGTCGCCTCTGCGGACGACGTGATTGACCTCAGCGACAAGATGGCCCCGGACGGCACCCTGCGCTGGAACGCGCCCAAGGGCGACTGGACGGTGATCCGCTTCGGCTACACCTCCAACGGCAAGTTCAACCATCCCGCTTCCCCTCAGGGAGTGGGGTTGGAATGCGACAAGATGGACACCACCGCCCTCAACGTGCACTTCGCCGCCTATCCCGACAAGCTCATCGAGGCCGCCGGGCCGTATGCCGGCAAGACTTTCACCTACTTCCTCGTGGACAGCTGGGAATGCGGTCAGCAGAACTGGACGGCGGCCCTGCCCGAGGAGTTCCTTGCCAGGCGCGGCTATTCTCTCACAAAGTACATCCCCGTGCTCTGCGGGGAGCAGATAGGAAGCAAGGCCCTTTCCGATGCGTTCGTGCACGACTTTGACAAGACCAGGGGCGAGCTGGTGCTTGAGAACTACTTCGAGCATCTGGCGGATCTCTGCCACAGGGCGGGGATGAAGCTCTATTCCGAGGGCATCTACGGAGGCTCGTCGATGCCGCCGGTGGACGTGCTGAAGTCATACAAATACTGCGACGTGCCGATGACCGAGTTCTGGGCGCAGGCCAGCGAGTACCGCGAATGGCCCATCACCCACAGGCCGGGCAACTACACCGGCCACTCCATCCCGCACCACGTGCCGCTCATCTACGACAAGCCTGTCATCGGCAGCGAGGCGTTCACGGGCATGGCCCTCTACAGCGACTCCCCGATTGACCTCAAACTCTACGGAGATCAGGCATATACCCTTGGGGTCAACAGGATGATACTCCACAGCTACGTGCATCAGCCGACCGACCGCAGACCCGGCGTGACCCTCGGCATCTACGGCCAGACGTTCAATCGCAACAACCTCTGGTTCAACTACTCCGACGGCTTCTTCGCCACGGAGGCGCGCATCCAGTATATGCTTCAGGCCGGCGACCGCCGCAGCGACGCGCTCGTCTATATGGGCGACAATCTCCCCAACGTCGAGCTTAAGGAATCCGAGCTCGGGAGACTTCTTCCGACCAACACCAAGTTCCAGTATATCAATCAGGAAGTGCTGCTCTCCCGCATCAGCGTCCGTGACGGCAGGCTCTATCTCGACGGGAAACATCCGTTCAAATACATGATGCTTCGGGGCGACAAGATGGACATCGAGACCATCCGCTGCATCGAGAAGCTCGTAGAGGAGGGCGCTCTCATCTACGGCCAGAAGCCTGTCTCCACCCTCTCCCTTGTCAACCATGAGGCCGAAAGCGCTGAGCTTCGCGCGATTGCGGACCGGCTCTGGGACTCCGGCAAGGTCATCACCGAGCTCAAGACGCTCAAAAAGGCGTTCACCCCGGATCTCAGCGTCAGGGGTATTGACATCGACGATATCCTCTACACCCACAAGACCGCCGGGGACACGGACTACTATTATATAGTCAACAAGGACAACTCCTCCGCAGTCAATTTCGAAGCGTGCTTCGACATCCGCAACGGCCGTCCCGAGATCTGGGACCCGATGTCGGGAGAGGTGCGCGGACAGATGATGTACGTCAACAGGGACAACATCACTCTGCTCCCGATGACCCTTCAGCCGAGGCAGGGCGTGTTCGTAGTGTTCCGCAAGGGCGGTGACAGGCAGCAGCACGTCCGCCGCCTCATTGACATAGACGGGGAGATTCTCTTCCCGAGCGAGAGCGGTGACTTCAGCCGTGCGCTCCCCGAGGCTTACCTCGGGGATGACGGGGAGATACACCTTCGCGACCTCAAGTCCGGGTCATACGTGCTCGGATATTCGGACGTGCTTTCGAGCAGGGTCGATATCGACTCTCCCGCCAAGCTCGTTCTCAACGGCACGGTCGGAACCATGACCTTCGAGGACGAGCCCCTGCTGGGCACAGTCAACATCGGCGGTTTCCGCAACCTCACCGGAGCTCTTGACCCGATGGTGAAATACTATTCGGGAGTCATCACCTACCGCACCGAGGCCAATCTTCCGGAAGGCTTCATCAAGAAGGGGAGCAGGGTGCTCATCAGCATCCCGGCATTCGGCTCCACGGCGCAGCTCTCCGTCAACGGGCACACCCTCGAAACCATCTGGGATCCGTACTACAAGGCCGACATCACCGAATATGTCAAGACAGGCCGCAACGAGCTCGTGATAGTCGTGACCAATCCTTGGAGAAACCGTCTGGTGGGGGACAAGGCCGGAGTGCCGTCCAGCCAGAAGCTCTGGACCACCTCTCCGCTGCAGCAGAAACACATCCCGCCGCAGCAGATCATCCACGAATACACCTTGCTCTATCCTTCGGGAATATCCTCTCCGATAACCATCTATCGCGAGGGTGCCGAAAAAATCATAAACAATTAGTATATTTATGCTCATGCGAAAATTGATTTTATCCCTTGCGGCACTGCTCTCCGCCGTTTGCCTTATGGCACAGACCGAGGTGGAGCGCTGGGGGCGCTATGAATACAGCTGCACGGCTTCCGTCAAGGGCAATCCTTTCGATGTGAAGTTCTCCGCCGTTTTCTCCAACGGAACCGAGAAACAGGAAGTTCGGGGATTCTACGACGGCGACGGGGTCTATAAAGTCCGCTTCATGCCTCAAAGCGAGGGGACTTGGACTTTCGTTACCAAGAGTTCCGTCCCGTCCCTTCGGGGCAGGAAGGGGTCTTTCACCTGCATACCCGCTTCGGAGGGCAATCACGGCCCGGTCAGGGTGATGGAAGGCAATGTCCACGGCTTCAGCCATGCCGACGGCACGGTGTTCCATCCTCTCGGTACGACAGCCTACACCTGGATGCACCAGAGCACGGAAAGGCAGGAACAGACTCTCTCTTCTCTTGAGGTGGCCCGCTTCAACAAGGTGAGAATGTGCGTATTCCCGAAGTACTATCCGCTGTGCCGCGAGATTCCGGAGCTCCTGCCTTTCGAGAAGAAGGGCGAGGGCTTCGACCTCTCCAGACCGAATCCGGAATATTTCAGACACATAGAGTCTCTGCTCGACAGGATGGCCGCGCTCGGAATCGAGGCCGACCTGATACTCTTCCACCCCTACGACAAGGGGTTCTGGGGTTTCGACCAGATGCCGCAGAGTGCGAACCTCGCATATCTCGACTACTTCCAGGCCCGCGTCGCCTCTTTCAGCAACGTGTGGTGGTCGCTCGCCAACGAATATGACTTCTGCAAGGCCAAAAGCGCCGCCGACTGGACGGAGCTGATCGCCCGGGTGGGGGAGAACGACCCTTACGGACACCTGTGCTCCATCCACGGAAGCACCGCCAAGTATTATCCGGTCTGGGAGGGCGGTCTCACCCACGCCAGCATCCAGGACGAGGCTCCGGTCGAGGATTTCGGCAGGGCGGCCACGGTGCGCAACATCTACCCTATGCCGGTGATTTTCGACGAGGTCTGCTACGAGGGCAATCTCCCTTCGCGCTGGGGCAGGCTCAGCGGAGAGGAGATGCTGCACCGCATCTGGCAGGGGCTCATCGCCGGCACTTATGTCACCCACGGGGAATGCTATCAGTACGAAGAGGGGGATTATGACGATATCTTCTGGGCGAAGGGCGGCCTCTGGAGAGGCGAAAGCTGGAAGAGGATAGGTTTCACCCTTGACATCCTTTCCGCTCTGAAGCGCCCTCTCGAACTTGCCGACACGAGCCGCGACCATCAGACCGCGACCGACGGCGAGGGCAATTACTACATCTATTTCGGAGAGAAGATGCCTTCCTTCTGGAGCTTCAATCTGCCTGCCAAGTGCGCGGGCTACGCGAAGCCGGCGGCGGGGATGAAATACAAGGTGGAGATCATCGACACCTGGGGGATGAGCATCACTCCGGTTTCCGGGACGTTCGAGCTCGGGGAAGTCTCCGACTACCGTTTGTTTGACAAGGACGGCCGGAAGATATGGCTTCCTAAGACCCCGTACGTACTTCTTAGAATAAGCGCGGTCAAATGATTATGCGAAAATTGATTTTATCCCTTGCGGCACTGCTCTCCGCCGTTTGCCTTATGGCACAGACCGAGGTGGAGCGCTGGGGGCGCTATGAATACAGCTGCACGGCTTCCGTCAAGGGCAATCCTTTCGATGTGAAGTTCTCCGCCGTTTTCTCCAACGGAACCGAGAAACAGGAAGTTCGGGGATTCTACGACGGCGACGGGGTCTATAAAGTCCGCTTCATGCCTCAAAGCGAGGGGACTTGGACTTTCGTTACCAAGAGTTCCGTCCCGTCCCTTCGGGGCAGGAAGGGGTCTTTCACCTGCATACCCGCTTCGGAGGGCAATCACGGCCCGGTGCACGCCGACGGCACCGCTTTCCGCTATGCCGACGGTACGCTCTACCATCCCGTGGGAACCACCTCATACGACTGGATGCACATGCCCGGGGACTTCCCGCAGCGGACTGTCTCCTCGCTCAAACAGGCCGGCTTCAACAAGCTGCGGATGCTCTTCTTCCTGCACAACCTGGATATTGAATATCCCGATGTCTATCCTTTTGAGAAACTCTCCGACGGCAGCTGGGACTATGGCCGCTTCAATCCGGAGTATTTCCGCTACGTTGAGGATCGCATCCTCTCTCTTCAGGAGATAGGGGTCGAGGCCGACCTGATACTCTTCCACCCCTACGACGGCGGGCGTTGGGGCTTCGACAGGATGCCGCTTGAAGCCAACCTGCGCTATCTCAAATATATAACGGCGCGCTACTCGGCTTTCCGCAACCTGTGGTGGTCTCTCGCCAACGAGTTCGACGGCGTGAAGAACATTCCTCTCGAAGACTGGGACAAGTTCGCCGCCGAGGTGCGCTCCGGCGACCCTTACGGGCATCTGTGCTCCATTCACGGATACACGGCGACCTACGCCGACTACTGGATGAGGGAATACACCCACGCCAGCATCCAGGATCACGCTCCGGTGATGGAGAGGGGCAGGGCGGCCATCGTGAAGCATATCTACCATAAGCCGGTGATTTTCGATGAGGTGTGCTATGAGGGCAACGTGGGCAGCCGCTGGGGGAATCTCAGCGGGGAGGAGGAGCTGCGCAGGATGTACAACGGCCTGATGAGCGGCACTTATGTCACCCACGCCGAGTGCATCAATCTCAGCGAAGGCTCCGACAAGGAGTCGATGACCAATTTCCTCGCTTTCGGCGGGGAGTTCTACGGGGAGTCGTGGAAGCGCATCCGCTTCATGCGCGAGATACTCTCCGACCTGCCGGGCCCGCTCGAACTTGCCGACCTCAGCTGGGACGAGAGGACTTCTTCGCCGGGAGACGGCTACTATCTGATATATTTCGGACGCGAGATGCCTTCGGAGTGGAAGTTCGACCTTCCGGTCAAGAACAACGCCGGCACCGCCAGACTCGGTGAGGGGCAGCGCTTCAAGGTCGAGATTCTCGACACCTGGGGGATGAGCATCACGGAGTGGCCCGAAGTGTTCGAGACCGGAAAGCCCGGCCGTTACCGTGTCGGCGACAAGGAGGGACGCGGAGTGCGTCTCCCTGAAAGACCTTATCTGATGCTAAGAATCAAGAAAATATGAGACTTTTTGCCACAATCATCGCCTGCGCGCTGCTCGTTTCGGGCTGCGGAGGCGGCGCACAGAAAGCGCAGTATGGTACTTACACCAACCCTATACTCGGCGGGGACTACCCGGACCCGACGATTCTCAGGGACGGGAATGACTACTACATGACCCATTCCTCGTTCGACTACAACCCGGGGCTCATCGTCTGGCATTCCACCGACCTTGTGAACTGGGAGCCGATAAGCTACGCGCTGCAGACCTATCTGGGCAGCGTCTGGGCTCCGGACATCGCCAAGGTGGACGGCACCTACCGCATCTATTTCACCGTGCACGGACGGGGCAACTGGGTCGTCACGGCTGACAGTCCCTACGGGCCGTGGAGCGAGCCGAAGGACCTCCACGTGGACAAGATAGACCCTTGCATCGCCGTGGCTGAAGACGGCACCAAGTGGCTCTACCTCAGCGGAGGGTGGCGCAAGCAGCTCACCCCCGACGGGCTCGACACCGTGGAGGGGACGCTGGAGCACGTTTATGACGGCTGGCCTATTCCCGACAGCTGGGTGACCGAGGGGCTGTGCCTCGAAGGTCCGAAACTCAAGAAGATAGGTGGCTGGTGGTATTATCTCAGCGCCGAGGGCGGCACTGCCGGCCCTCCTACCAGCCACATGGTGGTTGTGGCCAGGAGCAGAACTCTCGACGGGCCGTGGGAGAACTCCCCATATAACCCGCTGATTCACACATGGAACGCTTCCGACCGCTGGTGGTCCAAAGGGCACGGCTCCCTTGTTGACACCCCTGACGGCCGCTGGTACTGCGTCTATCATTCCTACGAGAACGGCTTCACCGGCCTTGGCCGTCAGACTCTGATGGAGCCGGTGGAAATCAACTCTGAGGGCTGGTTCAAGTCCGTCATCGCCGATGCTGCGGCTCCCCTCGCCGCTCCGCTGCCTCTCCATCCTCTTGACCGCAAGGCGCATCTGGGCGAGTTCCGCGTGGGTCTCGATTGGAAATACTACAAGGATTTCGACCCTTCCCGCGCTGCAATCAAGGACGGCGTGCTCACCCTCAAGGCCGCCGGCACGAGCCCTGCGGATTCCGCTCCGCTGATGTTCGTCGCTGGAGACCACTCCTATGAGTTCGAGGTGGAGATAGACCGCGCTCCGGGGGCCGTGGCCGGGCTTGTAATCTACTACGACAGCCGTTTCTACGTGGGTCAGGGCATCAATGACAGGGGGACGCTCCGTTTCCGCCGCGACAAGGGCGGCGTGCGTACCAAACTCCCTGACACTGAGCATCTGTGGCTGCGTCTTCGCAATGACGATCAGGTGATTACGGGCTACTACAGCCTCGACGGCAAGAACTGGGTCAAGGAGGAATGGGGGATGGAAATCTCCGGTTTCAACCACAATACTTTCCACGACTTCCAGAGCATGCTGCCGGGCCTGATGGCCGCCGGCAAGGGCGAGGTGAAGTTCAGCAATTTCAAATATAGAGTTCTCGATTAGCTATGCGCAAGCTTGTCTTATCTCTCGCGATGCTGCTCGCCGCCCTCTCTCTTGCCTCGCAGACCATTGACTATAAGGGGACTCGGGTGCAGCTCGGGCCGCACGCCTTCTATGTGGACGGTAGTTTGAGCGAGGAGCAGGCGGCGGGTTCGCCGTATATGTTCAGGGACTTCAATGAGGCGATGTCCAAGTTGAATGACGGCACTCCGTCCGACCCGATGAGAGTGTACATTGCCCCGTGGGTCTATTGGGTCGATGACCCCGATGATCCGCAGATGCGCACTCCCGCACAGGGGGCCGGTGCTCCGATAGGCCTCACCGTCCGCTGCGAGGCTCTGCAGCTGCTCGGCATCTGCACCGATGCCCGCGATGTGGTGCTGGCCTGCGCAAGGGGGCAGACCCAGGGGGCGAGGGGCAATTTCACGATGTTCGATTTCTATGGCAATGACCTCGTGGTCAAGGATCTGACCATGGGCAATTATTGCAACATAGACCTCGAATATCCTCTGAACCCCTCTTTCAACCGCCCGAAGCGCAATTCCGCCATCACCCAGGCTCAGCTCGCGTTCTGCCACGGCGACCGCATCTATGCGGAGAACGTGCGCTTCGTCTCGCGTCTCAACCTCACGCCTCTCACCAATTCCAAGAGGATTCTTTTCGTGGGCTGCCATTTTGAGAGTACGGATGACTCTCTGAACCACTGCGGAGTGCATCTCGGCTGCGACTTCGATTATTGGGGGAGGCAGCCGTTCGGCAGCGTTGACCGCTATGGCACCGTCTTCATGGACTGTGACTTCAATGTCCGTCACGGGGAGGAGATGCAGGCCGTCAGCAAGGGCGTGGGGAGACACAGCCTCGTCGATGTCCGCTACCATGCGGGTCGCCCCGTCCAGCTTGCCTGGACTTTCCGTCCGGAGGAGTGGCTGCGCTGCTATCAGTACAATATCACCCTCGACGGGGCCCCGGCCTTTGTGGGCGCCGCGAAACCGTACAACACCGTCTGCCTCGATCAGAAGGCTCAGCTTTTTGCCTATCGTCTCGTCGAGGATGACGGCTCGCTTCTCTACAACACCTATAATCTGCTCCGTGGGGACGATGACTGGGATCCGCAGGGTGTCAGGGGCAGGGTCGAGGCCTTGTCCGCAAGGGACGGGAGGGACTATGCCAATATCCCTACCTGCCTCGATATGAATCTCCGTGAGGCTTCGCTTCAGACCGGAGGCGAGTCCCTTTCTCTTTCCGCCGTTCCGATGCGGCATCTGGGCTATCCTCTGCACAATCAGAAAGTGTATTGGAAGGTTCAGCCCGGCTACGAGCGCTTCGTCTCTCTTTCGGTTTCCGAAGGGGAGAGCTGCGTTGTGACTGCGGTAAACCGCGAGGACAGGACTCAGGTGTTCGACGTGATTGCTTATACTCTCGAAGGGCTTGAGGCGGCGGTGGAGCTGACCGTGGCTCCTGATTTCGTCCCGGCTCCTTCGTTTACTTCGGCTCCGGTTCTCAAGCTTGAAGGCTCTGTTGCGAGCGTCAGCTATGAGCTTGACCTCCAAGGTCGTGCGGATGAGTCTCTCGTGACCTGGTATCGCTGCGACGACCGCAGTGGCCGGGGGGCCGTGCCTGTCAGCGTATCCCGCTTCGGGACTCCGAAGCTGACTTACACTCTCACTCGCGAGGATGCCGGGCACTATCTGATGGTAGGGGTCGCGCCGAAGCATCTGCGCTGTGAGGCGGGCTCCGAGCTGCGCGTTGTCAGCCGCTCCGCGATCAAGGCTTCGGGCCTTCCGGCGACAAGGCTGTATGAGACCGATTTCAGGGATTTCCCTTGTGACAATCAGCTCGAAGTGAAGCCGGGCTACTGGACTGTGGACGGCTATATGCCGGAGGATACGAGGGCATATTATTCCTCTCAGCCTGATTTGAGAGAGCCGTGCTGGGATTACGGCACCGGCATCAACGGGGCCAAGGGCTATGGCCTGCAGCAGCTCCAGCAGGGGGCACGTCTGCGTTATACTCCGCTTCGCGGCAAATACGGCGACATGTCGGTGACCTGGCAGGTCGATCCGGCCAAGGACGGTGGACAGGGATTCGCCAGCGCGAGGCAGCAGTATCTCGACCTTTTCGTGAAGTTCGACACGCGCAGTCTCAGCGGCTATGCCCTGCGCGTCATCCGCACGACCAAGTATGCCAATGCCGTGGACGTGCTGCTTGTAAGCTACAGCGGCGGCATCGTAGAGCCTCTCTGCGAGAGTGTCACGGTGGACTGTTTCCTCACGGGCTGCACCCTGAGCGTCTCCATGACGGGCTCTGAGCTTCGTGCCTGCGTGAGCGGTCCGGGTCGCATAGCAGAGCTCGCTTCGGATCCTCTGGTGCACCACTCCGCGGAGCTGTCGGCCAAGGTCGAGCCTAATGATTTCGGCGGCTTCGGCCTTCAGCACACCAGCACCGTCGGCTCCGAGAGCCGCATCCTCATCCACTCGGTAAAGGCCGAGTGGAAGTAGGAGGGCTTCGCCGGAGAGCTTGCCAGGGCCTGCGAGGTGGCGGGCTTCGGAAAGGAGAAGAAACTGAATTACGAACGAGATATGATAACAGAACGTGACAGGATAGCGCAGGACAAGTTCGCGCGGAAAGAAGGTCGGGCGGAAGGGTTTGCCGAGGGACTCGCAAAAGGCGAGAGCAAGGGCCGGGCCGAAGGACTTGCAAAGGGCCGGGCCGAGGGACTCAACGAAGCCGCCTCAGCGATAGCCGTGCGGATGCTCTCGGATGGAATGCCACTGGAGACGGTGGCCAAGTATTCCGGCCTTTCCGAGGACGAGGTTCGGAAACTGTCGCAG
>CAVHNN010000038.1:0-16826 GCA_963637465.1 Paludibacteraceae bacterium | reverse complement strand
CAAATGGGGCAAAGAGTATGTCGATGTCTGCGAATGAAGCACCACGGTGCGACGGCCGCTGGCGCTTCTCGGGGAAGGAGTGGCAGGGGATTCCCGTCAATCTTGTGGACGAGGATATCTGCCGCTGTCCTTGATGAGGCCGCAGATGGTGGCGTTGAGAGAGGAGGCGTCGCGCAGGAGGGTGTCAAGATCCAGGTGCAGGCGGAAACGCCAGTGGTGGTGAGGGTCTGCCGGTTCGTTGATTCTCTCTTCGACCCTGTCGGGGCGGCGGAGCCTGAAGTCCAGGGCAAGCCAGTCCTGAAGCGGGAAAATTGCGAGCATGGACGGTGACTTGAGGAAGTCCCACAGCATATTGCGGACCTCCCACGGCTGCGGATCCGTGCCGCACTGCATGCGGAGCGTCGCCATGTCGTGGCTGGAGGTGGCGCAGACGCTCAGATAGTTCCATTCGCCCTCTCCTTCCATTCCGCGCATTTTCAGAGATAGAATCTTCTCATGTTCCATCACCCCCGGGACGCACGACGGCACCATCCCGAGGTCTTCGCCGCAGGCGAGCATCCCCGTGGCGCTGAGGAGCTCGGGAAGTTTCTTCTCGGCGTTACGTCTCCAGAATTCATTGTGGCGGCGGAAGAAAAAGTCTTCGTAAAGCTGTCCGAACCGCTCCTGCTGCCACTGTGGCAGGGCCTGCGAAGATGGGCAGATGAGCGGCTGATACATTCCCGGGTTGCGTGGGTCTTCGTGGAACAGGCCTTCAAGGGGGAGCTGCATGCCTTGTATTTCTTCCCGGGAGTACGGCAAGGCCGGATTGAAATGCCCGTACATGCCGCTTTTGGTGCCGGCCGGGATTTCCCATATCCGGAAGAAGCCGAGAATATGGTCGATGCGGAAAGCGTCGAAGTATCTGGACATTTTGCGCAGGCGCGACTTCCACCAGGCATAGTCGTCCTTGGCCATTTCGTCCCAATTGTATGTCGGGAAGCCCCAGTTCTGCCCGTCACGGCTGAAGTAGTCCGGCGGAGCTCCGGCAGTGGAGTCGAGGTTAAAGAATTCGGGATGCCAATATGCGTCCGCGCTGTCCGCGCTCACCCCGATTGGGAGGTCGCCCTTGAGGGAGACGCCTTTACTTCTGGCATACTTTGCTTCCGCATAGAATTGTTTGTCCAGATGCCACTGCATCCAGAGATAGTATTCTTCTTCAAGCGAATCCCGTTTGGCGCAGAACCGGGCATATTCGCTGAGCCAGCCTTCGTTCTCCTTGATGAACGCCTTGAAGGCGGGGGTTTGTGTGTCTCTCTCTCCACGGGCCTCAAATGCCTCGCGGATATATTTCATCTTGGCTTCGAACACGCGCGGGTAGTCGATTTCCGTCAGGGCGTTCAGTGCTGCCTGCTGCCTTTTGAATTCGGCGCTCTCCTTGATTCCGAGGCTTTGCAGGTGAATATACATCGGATTCAAGGCAAAGGACGAAACCGGGCTGTACGGGTAAGAGTCTTCCCATCCGCCTTTTCTGGTGGTGTCGTTGACGGGAAGAAGCTGGATTATGCACTGTCCGGTGGCGGCGGCCCAGTCTATCAGCTTATGCAGGTCGCGGAACTCCCCGATGCCGAAGTCCTCCTCGCTCCTGAGAGAAAACACGGGGATGGCGGTGCCTGCGCCCCGGAATCCCGGGCGGTCGAAGATCTCCGCCTGATGCTCTCTCGGGAACGGGCATCCCGGAATCGGGCATTCTATCCACTTGTCCTCGATTTCCTTGCCGAGCCTGGCGCTGTGGTGTTTCCATTCCGTTCGCCAGACAAGTCCCGCACGCATCACGACATAGGTGTAATCTTTGAGCATTGCAGCCGTGCAGTGTTCTACAACGGTGTGCCAGCCCCCTCCGTCTCCCCATTCCATGGGAAGCCTCTTCCCCCCGATTATCAGAGTCAGGCTGTCGCCCCACTCGGTCCAATATCTGATTTTGAAAGATACTCGCATAGGTTCTATTTTATGTATGACAAAAATTCTCCGCGTACCCGCGAACTTGTGCGGAATGCTCCGGTCAGGCAGGTGGTGGTCATCACTCCGCTCTTGCGGGATCCGCGTCCTTCTTTGCACAGGTGCCGTCCCCTCATCATGAGTGCCATCCCCCTCGGAGGGTTCTCCTTGCCCAGCGCGTCAGTAAGCAAATCAACCACATCGTGGACAAGCCGCTCCTGAACTTGAAGCCTCGACGAACAGTAGTCCACCACGCGACCGATCTTGGACAGGCCGAGAATCCGACCTTTCGGGTTCGGCAGATAGGCGAACCAATACTCGCCGAAGAAACTGCGGCAGTGATGCTCGCATATCGAATAGAAAGTGCCGTTGTCCACGACCATATCATCGTAGATGATGCCGTCCTGCCCGTTGGGGAACGTCGTGATGAGCGGAGCCTCCTGCGGGTCGTATCCTCGGAAAATTTCTTTGAACATTCGCAGCATCCTGTCCGGGGTGTCCTGCAATCCGACCCGCGACGGGTCTTCTCCTATGTATTCCAGCAGTTCTCTTATATCCTGCCGGGCTTGTTCTTCCGTTATCATTTACATCAGAAAAAGAAAGTCCAAAATTCGGCATAAAAATCAAGAATGTCAAATAGCTTTTTTCTTAATTTTGCGTCCGCTAAGACGTGATTTGTGAATCGAAAAATCGACATAGCGGTGATAGGGGCCGGGGCGGCGGGGTGTTTCTGCGCCATTGAGGTGAAGCGGTCTTGTCCCGAATTGTCCGTTTCCCTGTTTGAGGCGGGCAGGGTACCCATGGCCAAACTCGCCCTCACGGGAGGAGGCAGATGCAACCTTACGAACACGTTTGCCGGAGTCCGCAATCTTTCTGAAGTCTATCCTCGCGGGGAGAGGCTGATGAAGCGGGCGCTCAAAGAGTTCGGCCCGGAGGAGACGATGCGCTGGTTTGAGAGGGAAGGGGTCAAACTGGTCGTGCAGGAGGACGAATGCGTGTTTCCGCAGAGTCAGGATGCCATGCAGATTGTGCATGTGCTTGAGGGATTGATACATCGTCTGGGGGTAGAGCTTGCGTGTAACAAAAAAGTTATCTCCCTCTCACCCCTGTCTTGTGAAGATGGCTCCCGGGGAGGTTTCCGCATAACGTTTTCCGATGGGGAGCAGGTCGAGGCTAACAAAATTGTTTTCACTATAGGAGGGTGCTCGTCTGCTGCACTCGAAAAGATTCTGCCACAAGGGATTGACATTGTCCCGACGGTTCCGTCCCTATATACTTTCAAGATTGCTGACGAGGGCCTGCGCTCCCTTATGGGGACGGTAGTTCCGGGGGTTTCGCTCGGTCTTGCCGGTACTTCTTTCCGCTCCGAGGGCATACTTCTGATTACAGACTGGGGTGTCAGCGGCCCTGCCACGCTGCGGCTCTCTTCCTATGCGGCGAGGCATCTCGCGGAGAGGGAATACAAGGCGGGGCTTGTCGTGAATTGGCTTGGTCTCGGTGAAGTGCAGGCACGGGCATGTCTTACCGGTCTTGCGGCAGCAGCCCCGAAGAAGTTCGTCTCAAGCGTACGGCCGGACGGAATTGCGGACCGGCTGTGGAGACATATTCTTCTTCGTTGCGGCTTTCGTGAAGATTTGCGTTGGGCGGAACTTGGCTCCAAGGGGATGAACCGGCTGGTGGGGAGGCTGACGGCGGATGAGTATCAGATAGAGGGGAGAGCAAGGTTCAAGGATGAGTTCGTCACCTGCGGCGGAGTCGCTCTTTCGGGGATAGATCTTTCCACCCAGCAGAGCCGGCTTTACCCCGGGCTGTATTTTGCCGGAGAAGTTCTGGACGTGGATGCCGTCACCGGAGGCTTCAACCTTCAGGCCGCCTGGTCCATGGGCTGGAGGGCGGCAAAACAGATTCAGAATAAATTCGTATATTTGCCGCGTTGTACTACTTTATAAATCTAAGCCAGATGAAGAAAATACTGAATGAGATTTGTGCTAAATACACAGTCCCTCAAGAAGTTAAAGCCATGGGAATATATCCGTACTATCGTCCGATATCCTCCGGTCAGGATCCGCTCGTGACGATGGCTGACGGAACAAAAGTCCTGATGTTCGGCTCAAATTCATATCTTGGACTCTCAGACGATCCGCGTCTCAAGGAAGCCGCAATGGCGGCAATCCGCAAATATGGCACCAGCTGCTCCGGCAGCCGTTTCCTCAACGGAACGCTTGACATTCACGAAGAGCTCGAGGCCAAGCTCGCCAAGTTCGTCGGCAAGGACGAGGCGGTGACATATAGCACCGGTTTTCAGGTCAATCTCGGAGTGGTGAGCGCCCTCGGTGTGAAGGGCGGATATGTTTTTCTCGACGCGCTTGACCACGCCTGCATCATCGACGGCAGCCGTTTGAGTTTCGCTGAAGTGCGCAAATTCCCGCACAACGACATGGCTGTCCTGGAAAAGAAACTTTCCCTGGTTCCACAGGATGCTCTCAAGCTGATTGTGGTTGACGGGGTTTACTCGATGGAGGGAGATATCGCTCCGCTTCCGCAGATCGTCGAGCTCTGCAAGAAATACAACGCTTCCGTGATGGTGGACGATGCCCACAGCCTCGGAGTCTTCGGCGAGAACGGCTCCGGTACGGCGAGCCATTTCGGCCTCACGGCGGAAACCGACCTCATAATGGGGACGTTCTCCAAGAGCTTCGGTTCGCTGGGCGGGTTCATCGCCGGCGACAAGGAAGTGCTCAACTACCTCAAACACAACTCACGTTCCCTGATTTTCAGCGCATCCATGACACCGGCGGCAGTGGCTGCGGCATCGACGGCACTCGACATAATGATCAACGAGCCCGAGAGGCGCGAACACCTCTGGAAGGTGACCCGCTATGCGCAGAAGGCGTTCAAGGACAACGGTTTCGACACCGGCCACACGCAGTCTCCTATCATCCCGCTCTTCGTCCGCGACACCGTCAAGGCGATGAAGGTTGTGACGATGGCATACGAAAAGGGCGTATTCATAACTCCGGTCATCGCTCCGGCCGTGCCTGAGAACGACGTTCTCATCCGCTTCGCGCTTATGGCCACCCACTCTATAGAGCAGGTGGATGAGGCCGTGGAGAAGCTTACCGTCATCTTCAAGGATTTGGGAATCATAGAATAACCATGGTCATTCTCATCACAGGCATCAGCTCCGGTTTCGGCAAGGCCATGGCCGAGCGGCTTAGCGCCGACGGACACAAGGTGTACGGCACGCACAGGCGGGACGTGACGCCTATTCCGGGGGTTACCTACATCAAGGCGGACGCTTCCGATGACGCTCAAGTCGAGGCGGCGGTAAAGCGTGTCACCGATGCCGAGGGCAGGATTGACGTGTTCATCAACAATGCCGGGATGGGTATCGGAGGACCGCTGGAATTCAGCTCTCTGGACGATGCCCGCACTCAGATGGACGTCAACTGGATGGGGATGGTTCGCTTCCTGCATTTCGTCATCCCGGTCATGAGGCGGCAGAGAAGCGGCAAGATTATCTGCATCAGTTCCATAGGCGGTCTCATAGGGCTTCCTTATCAGGGGCTTTATTCGGCTTCCAAGTTTGCTATCGAAGGCTACTGCGAAGCCTTGAGACTTGAACTCAGGGAATTCGGCGTCAAGGTGGTGGTCATCGAGCCGGGAGATTTCTCCACGGGATTCACGGCGACCCGCAGCAGAGTGGCGGCTCCAGAGGCTTTCGAGGCGTATAAGTCGTACGCCGCGTCCATGGCAAGCATAGAACACGATGAGACGAGCGGCTTGAAACCGGAAGTTCTCGCGGCGAAGATTTCATCGATAGTGCGCAGCAAGAATCCGCGCTACAGCTACATAGTGGCCACTTTCCTGCAGCGTCTTTCTGTCCTTGCCAAGACTCTCCTGCCTTCGAGGCTCTTCGCCAGGGTGCTGGCGGCGTACTACAAACTCTAAAATATTGAATCATCACTCATAGCTCACCGCCGTGCCAAGTGGGGCACGGCGGTGAGTTTATGCTCATATCCCGGAATATTTTTCTAACTTTGCTCTTTTGGAATATAATTCAAACACAATATGTACAGAAGCAATACTTGCGGCGAGTTGAGGCTCTCCGACAAAGGCAGGAAAGTCACCCTTGCGGGCTGGGTGCAGAAAACCCGCAAACTGGGAGGAATGACGTTCATCGACCTGCGTGACCGTTACGGCATCACGCAGCTTGTCGTGGAGACGGATGCAGATCCGGCCCTCGTGGAGGCAGCCTCGGGCCTTGGACGCGAATATGTCATCCAGGCCATGGGGGAGGTTGTGGAGCGTGCCAGCAAGAATCCCAAGATGCCGACCGGCGACATCGAGATTCGTCTGGAGAGCATCAACGTGCTCAACAAGTCCGTCACCCCTCCGTTCACCATAGAGGAGAACAGCGACGGAGGAGAAGACCTCAGGGCGAAGTACAGGTATCTTGACCTGCGCCGTCCGCCACTTCAGCGGGCGCTCGCGCTGCGCCACCGTCTCGCACAGGAGATTCGCACCTACCTCGATGAGCAGGGATTCATGGAGATAGAGACTCCGTACCTCATCAAATCAACCCCGGAGGGGGCCCGCGATTTCGTGGTGCCGTCCCGCATGAATCCGGGCACTTTCTACGCTCTTCCGCAGTCTCCGCAGACTTTCAAGCAGCTGCTGATGGTGGCGGGATATGACCGCTATTTCCAGATCGTGCGCTGTTTCCGCGACGAGGATCTCAGAGCCGACCGCCAGCCGGAGTTCACGCAGATAGACTGTGAGATGAGCTTCGTGGAGCAGGAAGACGTTCTCAACACCTTCGAGGGGATGATGCGCCGGATGTTCAAGAACGCCCTCGGCGTGGACATCCCGAATCCGCTCCCGCGCATGAGGTGGTACGACGCGATGGACAACTACGGCTCCGACAAGCCGGACGTGCGTTTCGGGATGAAAATCCACGACGTCACCTCTCTCGTGAAGGGAGAGGGCTTCAGCGTGTTCGACGCTTCTGAATACATCGGGGCGATAGCCGCCGAAGGCTGCGCGGAATACACTCGCAAGCAGCTGGACGAGCTGACCGAATGGGTGAAACGTCCGCAGGTGGGGGCTAAGGGGCTTGTCTATATCAAGTTCAACGCCGACGGCAGCATCAAGTCGTCCGTGGACAAGTTCTTCTCCGCCGAGAAGCTTCAGGAAGTGGCAAAGGAGTGCGAAGCGAAGCCGGGAGACCTCATCCTGCTGCTCTGCGGGGCGAAGCGCAAGACCCAGACCCAGCTTGGAGTACTCCGCATCGAGATGGGCGGACGGCTCGGCCTGCGCGACCCTAAGGTCTTCGCCCCGCTGTGGATAGTGGATTTCCCTCTTCTTGAATGGAGCGAGGAGGACGGCCGCTTCTATGCGATGCACCATCCTTTCACCGCACCTAAGCCGGAGCACGAGCAGTGGTTCTATTCCGACAAGAAAGAAGACCTTGAGAGGGTCTGCGCCAATGCCTATGACTTCGTGCTCAACGGCACCGAACTTGGAGGCGGCTCCATCCGTATTCACGACGCCAAGATGCAGACCAGGATGTTCGACGTCCTCGGCATCAGCCGCGAGGATGCGGAATACAAGTTCGGCTTCATCATCAACGCGTTCAAGTTCGGCGCTCCGCCTCACGGTGGACTGGCGTTCGGCTTCGACCGCGTCTGCGCCCTCTTCGGCGGACAGGAGACCATCCGGGACTACATCGCCTTCCCTAAGAACAATCAGGGACGCGACGTGATGATCGACTCTCCTTCGAAGATTGACCAGAGCCAGATGGAAGAGCTCTATCTCCAGTCAACATACGAGCAGCAGTGAGAATCAAGCTCAATTATGACCTCGGTGCACTTAACACCTTCAGGATGAAAGCATCCTGCGGGTGTTTCGTGGAATACGAGAGCGTAAAGGAACTTGAGGGGCTCAATTTCGAGCGTCTCCCCGGGCCGCTGCTGCACATCGGCGAGGGCAGCAATCTGCTCTTCACCGGGGATTTCCCCGGAACGGTGCTGCATTCCAACATCGAGTATATCAAATATGTCGATGTGGGCTTTGACGACGTGCCGGTGATGGTCGGGGCCGGGGTCAACTTCGACTCCTTCGTTTCCGAGACCTGCCGTCACGGACTCTGGGGAGCGGAGAATCTCTCCCTCATCCCGGGTGAGGTGGGGGCCGCAGCCGTGCAGAACATCGGTGCATACGGGGTTGAGGTGAAGGATATCATCTCCGGGGTGGTGTGCTTTGATCTCCGGGAGAAAAAGAAGGTCAAGTTCAGCGCCGCCGAATGCCGTTACGGCTACAGGTCATCGATGTTCAAGGAGAGAGACAACAAGGGCCGCTACGTGGTCACGAGCGTGCTTTTCAGGCTCAGCCGCAGCAAGGGGCCTCAACTTGGATATAAAGGGCTTTCAGAATCTTTTGACGGCCGGATACCGTCCTCACCGGTGGAAGTGCGCGAAGCCGTGATCAAGCTGCGCCGCGCCAAACTTCCCGACCCGCAGGAACTCGGCAATGCCGGAAGTTTTTTCAAGAACCCCGTTGTCAGCGAAGCGGATTTCCGCCGGATTTCCCCGGACGGCAGCGCCCCGCACTTCCTCCTGCCCGGAGGAGAGGTCAAGATACCTGCCGCCTGGCTGATAGACAGCTGCGGACTCAAGGGCGCGTCAGTGGGCGGAGCTTCGGTGTATGAAAAGCAGCCTCTTGTAATTGTCAACCGCAGCGGAGAGGCCCCGGCTTCGGATATCCTCGCTCTTGAGAAGAAGATTGTGGACAGCGTTCGCGAGCGCTTCGGAGTGGAACTTACAGCGGAGGTCGAACATATATGAGTTCTTTCATCATAGAGGGCGGACATCGCCTGAGCGGAGCCATCCGGCCGCAGGGAGCCAAGAATGAAGCCCTGGAGGTAATCAGCGCCACGCTGCTCACCTCGGAGCCGGTCACCATATCCAATATCCCGGAAATCCTTGACGTGCAGAACCTCGTCGCCCTGCTTGAGAGCATGGGGGTCTTCGTGGAGCATCTTTCAGCCGGGAAGTACCGCTTCACGGCGGAACATATCAACGAGTGCTACATACGCAGCGCCGATTTTGTGGAGAGCTGTTCCAGATTGCGTGGCTCCGTGATGGTCGTAGGCCCCCTTCTGTCCCGTTTCGGTCAAGCTTATTTCCCTAAGCCCGGCGGAGACAAGATAGGCCGCCGCCGCGTGGATACGCATATCGACGGTTTTATGAAACTTGGGGCCAAATGCGCCTACGACACGGCCAAGAGTGCCTACAGTCTCTCTTCGGGGAGGAACATGAAAGGCTGCAACATGCTGCTTGACGAAGCCTCTGTCACCGGCACCGCCAACATCGTGATGGCCGCCACCCTTTCCGAGGGAGTAACGACCATCTACAACGCCGCCTGCGAGCCCTATGTCCAGCAGCTGTGCCGGATGCTTGTCAGAATGGGGGCCAAGATTGAGGGAATCGGTTCCAACCTGCTCACGATTACGGGAGTGGAATCTCTCCACGGGACAGAGCACGGGATTCTTCCGGATATGATCGAGGTCGGCTCATTCATCGGAATGGCCGCGATAACCCGGAGCGAACTCACCATCCGCAACGTGTCCTGGAGCAATCTGGGCATCATCCCGGAATGCTTCCGCCGGCTGGGCATCAAGCTGGAGCAGCGTGATGATGACATCTATGTCCCTTCTCAGGAAAGCTACGAGATAGAGTCCTTCATAGACGGTTCCATCATGACTATCGCCGATGCGCCGTGGCCGGGACTTACCCCGGACCTGCTGAGCGTGATGCTGGTGGTGGCTACGCAGTGCAAAGGAAGCGTGCTGATACATCAGAAGATGTTCGAGAGCAGGCTGTTCTTCGTGGACAAGCTCATCGATATGGGAGCGCAGATTATCCTCTGCGACCCGCACCGCGCCGTCGTGATAGGCCACGATCACAAGGTCTGCCTGAAAGCCGGGCGGATGACCTCCCCGGATATCCGTGCCGGAATCGCGATGCTTCTCGCCGCGATGTCAGCCACCGGCACTTCGAGAATAGACAATATCGAGCAGATAGACAGGGGGTACGAAGACATAGAGGGGAGGCTTAACGCGCTTGGTGCCAAAATAGAGAGAGTGTGATGAGGGTACTCAAATTCGGAGGAAGTTCCGTCGCGGACGCGACAAGGATTTCGTCGGTCATGGACATCGTCAGCGGGGAGATTCTCTCCGACCGTGCCGTACTTGTGTGCTCGGCCGTGAGCGGCTGTACCGACAGCTTGATAAAGATAGGCGACACCCCGAAGGGGGAATGCCGGGACGAGCTTATCGAGAGCCTCAGGCTCCGGCATCAGGCGATTGTCGGGCGGCTTTTTACCGGGCAGGAGCGTCAGGCGGTGTCCGCCGAGACGGACGCTCTTTTCGATGAACTCCGGACGGCCGATTCGGCGGACTGTGTCACTTTCGGCGAGCTTTTCTCGACGCTCATCATAGCGCGGAAGTTCGCCTGCGACGGTGTCAGCACCAAGTGGCTCGATTCGAGAAAGCTGATCCGGACTCGGGGAAGAGAGGTTGACTCCGACATATCTTACGCGGCCGTAAGGAATGCCGTGGCCGGGAGCCCGGAAGTAAGGCTCTTCGTCGCTCCCGGATTCATCGCCTCGGACGAGAACGGGCGGGTGACCACCCTGGGGCGGGGAGGTTCCGACTACAGCGCCGCGCTTTATGCGGCGGCCCTCGATGCCGACACTCTCGAAATCTGGACTGACGTGCCCGGAATTATGACGGCCAATCCGAAGGTCGTCCCGTCTGCGGTCACCATCCCCGAAATCTCATATCGCGCCGCCCTCGAACTTGCGGAGGGAGGAGCCAAGGTGCTGTATGCGCCTACCGTCCGGCCCGCGATGGAGAAGGGCATAGCCATCAACATAAAAAATACCTTTGACCCTCGAAACCCGGGGACAGTCGTGCGCGACGTGCGCTCCGGAGTGCCGGAGTCGTGGATGGGGGTGACAAGCCTTGACTGTCCGCAGGAGGGCACTTCGCGGATATGCCTTGTCGGCGAGGGAGTCGTGAGCCGCAGATCGGCGACAGGGAGGATTCTCTCAGCTCTTTCCGAAGCCGGCATCAAGCCGCTCTCCGAAGTGGAGGGCGAGTCTTCCGTCTTTTTCGTCAATGTCCGTCAGATAGTCTCCCGCGAGGCCGTGGCGGCCATTCACAGAGAATTTTTCGAATCCCGCAGCGTCACCGAAGTCAATGTGTTCATAGCCGGACATGGGGCCGTGGGCAGGGCGCTTGTGGAACTCATATCCGCAAGCCGTTCCCGAATCGAGTCCCGCCTCGGGCGAACCATAAGGGTGGCCGGAGTGTCCGACAGCCGCAATTATCTCATAGACCTGCGCGGCCTTGATGAAGAAGCCATATCTTCGAGGCTCCGCGAGGGGGAGAGCGCTGATGGCGGGGCCTTCGTCTCCGCCGTCTGCGAGGCCGCTCCGCGCAAGTCTGTCTTCATCGACTGCACGGATGACGAATCGCTCTATCTCAGATATGAGGAGCTCTTCCGCAGCGGTCTCGGAGTGGTCACTTCCAACCGCCGCTCCCTTGCCGTGCCGTATGTCCAATATGCGGCCCTCAAGGCTGCCGCACGGGAGAACGGCACGTTCTTCCGCTACGACACCACGGTCGGCACGTCGCTGCCTATCCTCGAATCAATAGCCGGTGACGCCAACTGCAGCGACGGCATAGAATCCATCGAGGCCGTGGTCTCATGCACGCTCAACTATGTGCTCACCGCACACGAGCGTCCCGAATGCGAGGAGAGTCTCGCCGCCCTTCTCCGCAGGGCGCAGAGGGAAAGGCTCTCCGAGACGGATCCGCGTACCGACCTCGGCGGACGCGACGTGCTTCGTAAACTTCTGATTCTCGCCAGGGAAGCCGGCGTGCCGCTCGAAGAGAGCGACGTGCAGATCAGCCCTATGCTCGGAGAGGAGTTTTTCGATTGCCCTATAGAGGAGTTCTACTCCAAGCTTGAGGCGGTCGAATCCAAGATACAGGTTTTGGAGAAGCGCCTTTCGGCGCAGGGACGCAGGCAGCGCTTCGTTGCTCTGCTGCGCCGTGACTCTTCTGCCCGGCTTGGGTATCGTGCCGAAATCAAGATGGAAAGCTTCAGCGCCGACAGCCCGTTCTACTGGCTCAACGGCACGGAGAACGTCACCGTCATCAAGAGTGAATACTCCGCACCTCTGATTATCAGGGGAGCAGGGGAGGGGGTCAGGCTTGCCGCTTCCGGCATAATCAGGGACGTGCTGCTATGATGATGGATCTTTTCCGCCGGATGCTCTCCATTGATTCCACCTCCGGGTCGGAAAGGGAGTTCGCGCTCTGGCTGGAAGAGCAGCTTGAAGCGCCGCGCAAGGAGCGTTTCGAAGTTGGCGACGGCACGCTCAACCTGCTTTTCTCCTGGGGGGAGCCGAAACTCGTATTCTGCACGCATATCGACACCGTTCCTCCGTACATCGCTCCGATTTTCGACGGGGAGACGGTGCGTGGCCGCGGCAGCTGCGATGCCAAGGGGCAGATTTTCTCAATGTATTCGGCTTGCCGGCATCTTGCCGGAGCGGGACGGGAAGGCTTCGCCCTGCTTCTGCTCAGCGGCGAGGAGACCGGCTCTTTCGGGGCCAAGGCCTTCTCCCGGACAGGCTTCTCCGCCCCTTATCTCGTGATAGGCGAGCCTACTGACAACTGCATGGTCAGCGCATCGAAGGGAACCAAGTCGTTCGATGTGCATTTCACGGGCCAATCCTGCCACTCCGGCTATCCGGAGCACGGCAGAAGCGCAGTGGAGATGTTCGTGGATTTTATGGATGCGCTGCGCGTGGAAGATTTCGGGAGCGATCCTCTGCTCGGGGAGACGACTTTCAACGTGGGTCTGCTGCACAGCGACAATCCCCAGAATATCCTCAGCCCGTCCCTTGATTGTCGGCTGTATTTCCGCACCACTTTCGAGAGCGACTCCAGAGTCTGCTCTTATATGGAGGCTCAAGCCTGCCCCGAGATTGAAGTTCGTGCGCGGGGAGGGGATTCCCCCGCTGAATATTTCACCTTGCCGGGGTTCAGGATCAAGCCGGTTTCATTCGGCAGTGATGCCCCGCATCTTATGGGCTTTACCCACAAGATGATATGCGGCCCCGGTTCGATACTTTCTGCGCACAGGGAAGACGAGCAGGTGCGCATCTGTGATTTAAGGGAAGCTCTTGAAAATTATATCAGAATATATGAAGATTGTAATCAGCGGTTACGGTAAGATGGGCCACATGGTCGAGGCCGAGCTGCGCAGCCGCGGCATCGAGCCGGTATGTGCGACTGAGGATGTCTGCTCGCTCGGGGAGGAGATGACCTCGGGTGCGGTCTGTATCGACTTCACCACGCCGGATGCGTTCCGGGCCAATTATGCTTTCCTTGCGAGCCGTTTCAAGGCCGTGGTGGTCGGCACCACGGGATGGTATGACATCAAGGATGAGGTTTTCGACTCTTTTCGCCGCAGCGGCGCCACTCTCATCTGGGCGTCCAATTTCTCCATAGGGGTGAATGCGTTCTTCGCGGCGGTGGAGAGGGCCTGTTCCGTGCTTAAGGGGCACGGGTACGTTCCGGACGTAAAGGAAATTCACCATATTCACAAGCTTGACGCTCCGAGCGGCACTGCGAAGACGGTCGGGGGCATCATAGAGCGGACGTTGGGGGTGGCGCCGGAGATTGCTTCGGAGCGCATCGGTGAAGTCCCCGGGACGCATATCGTCAGTCTCCGTTCTGAGGTGGACAGCCTGACTTTCACCCACGAGGCTTTTTCGCGGCAGGGTTTCGCCCAAGGGGCGGTGGCGGCCGCGCTGATGACTGACGGTCTTGAGGGTGTGCATGAATTTAAAGATTTGATATTATGAGCAAATTATATTTACGGGGTTGCGGAACCGCGCTCGTGACTCCGTTCAGGAACACTGCGGTAGATTATGATGCGTACGCATCGTGTGTGGAGCGGCAGCTTGAGGCCGGGGTGGATTTCCTCGTCCCGCTTGCCACTACGGGCGAGACTCCGACCCTCTCGACCGAAGAGAAGCTGCGTCTGCTGGACATCACCCGCTCCAAAGCCGGCGGGCGGCCTCTTCTTGTGGGCTGCGGGACCAATTCCCTTCAGGGCACGTTGGACAACATCCGTCTGCTCGGCCCTCACGGGGCGGATGCCTATCTTGTCGTGGTGCCGTACTACAACAAACCCACTCAGGAGGGGCAGTATCGCTATTTCAAGGCTGTAGCCGAGGCGGCGGACAAACCGATAGTCATATACAACGTGCCGGGGCGTACAGGGGCCAACATGAGCGCGGAAACTGCCATCCGGCTTGCCGAGGACTGCCCGAACATCATAGGAACCAAAGAGGCCTCGGGCAACTACTCTCAGGTGAGCGAAATCATCCGCCGCGCTCCGGAAGGCTTCTCCGTGCTCAGCGGAGACGATGACATGACTCTCGCCTTCATGGCCACCGGGGGGCAGGGCGTGATAAGTGTAGTTTCAAATGTGGTCCCGTCCAAGGTCAAGGCTCTTACGGATGCGATGCTTGAGGGAGATTTGCAGAAGGCGCGCGAGCTGCATCACCTTCTGAGTCCGCTCTTCCGAGGCTGCTTCATCGAATCCAATCCTATCCCCGTCAAGGCGGCGATGGAAGCGCTGGGGCTTATGAGCGCCGAAGTGCGTCCCCCTCTCTCCGAAGCCGCTCAGACGACCAAACAGACTATAGCTCAAATACTTGCCGACTTATGGAAGAAATAACGCGTGCGAAACTTGAGGAGGTGCTCGACGCCCTTGAGAAGGGAGAGCTTCGGGTAGCCGAGAAGATTGACGGAGAATGGAAGGTCAACACCCGGGTCAAAGAGGTGATTCTCGCCGGCTTCCGTCTCGGCAGGATGACTGACATGAGCGAGGGGCGGTTCCCGTTCTTCGACAAGGACACCTACCCCGTCAGGAGTTTTGGAATCGGGGACGGGGTGCGCATCGTGCCGGGCGGCACCGGCATCAGGCGCGGGGCCTACCTTGCCCCCGGAACCATAGTGATGCCTCCCGCTTACATCAATGTCGGGGCGTATGTCGGCGAGGGGACGATGGTGGACAGCCATGCCACAATCGGGTCTTGTGCCCAGATAGGACGAAACATCCACATCTCGGCCGCCACCCAGATAGGCGGTGTGCTTGAACCCGCCGGCGCCATGCCGACCATCATCGAGGACGGGGCTTTCGTGGGCGGCAACTGCGGCATCTATGAAGGAACCATAGTGCAGGAAGGAGCCGTGATAGCCTCCGGGGTCATCATCACGGCCTCAACGGCCCTGTATGATGCGACAACGGGGGAATTCGTGCCGCGCAACTCCGACGGCAGGGTAGTGGTGCCGCGCGGGGCGGTGGTGGTCTCCGGAAGCCGTCCTGTCACCAAGGGGCCCGGTGCCGGTGCCGGGGTGAGCCTGTATTGCCCTGTAATCGTGAAATATCGCGATGAGAAGACATCCGCTTCCGTCACGCTCGAAGACCTGTTGAGGTAGTATGGAACTGTACAAATATTCCGGAGCCGGCAACGATTTTGTCGTTCTTGACGGACGGCACGCGGACGTGTCGGAATATAGATGCCCTCGGCGGATATCTCAGTTGTGCAGCCGCGCTGGCGGGTTCAGGGCCGCCGACGGGAGGATAGGCTCGGACGGGCTGATGATACTTTCCGGCTCTGAAGAATACGACTTCAGGATGGAGTTCTACAATCCGGACGGATCCTCGGGAATGATGTGCGGCAACGGAGGTCGCTGCATCGCGGCATTTGCCGATTATCTGGGGATAAGGCCGCGTGACGGCAGGACTCTGCTTTTCGAAGCCCCCGACGGGCTGCATACGGCAGAGATTCTCTCCCGGGAGGCCGACAGCTACGTGGTCCGCCTCAAGATGACGGACGTGACGGAGTATCACATGGCGGCCGGAGGCTGGTTTGTCAACACGGGCACCAGGCATCTTGTGCTCTTCGTTCCCGACGTGGAAGCCGTGGACGTGGAGACCGTGGGGCGCGAGTATCGTTGGAATCCGATTTTCGCCCCTCAGGGGGTGAACGTCAACTTCGTTTCCGGCGCGCAGGGCGGCCGCTCCATCCGGGTGCGCACCTTCGAGAAAGGCGTTGAGGCTGAGACTCTTGCCTGCGGCACCGGCATCACCGCCTCCGCTATAGCATCGTGGCTGCAGGAAGGCGAAAACGCCTGCACGCCGGTGAAATACAGCGTGCAGGCGCGCAGGGACAATCTCTCTGTAGAGTTCCTCCCGGATGGCGACAGCTTCCGCGAGGTCTATCTCACGGGGCCGGCTCTGCGGATCGCCAAGAGAGGCTGACCGAAAAATCTCAAAATCCCCGTTTATTTTTTGAACGTTCGGGAATAGATGACCTCGTTACTATTATTGACGCTCTTTACGACCACGGTCACACCGCTGATGTCGAAAAAGGAGTTATAGTCGGACTGCGCCTCCACCTTGTTCATGCCCGCATCGACGGCGGCCTTGATCTTGTTGTTGCAGTCGGATTCGCGGCCGTTGATCATATAGACATCGGAGCCGACATCGAGTTTTGTGGCCACCTTGGCCACTTCGGCGAGGATGGTGGTCTCCGCGCCGCTTGCCCAATAGGAGCCGTACGCGGCGCTTGACGTGTCATCGGACACGCCGATACTGTACACGAAATCTCCTGTCACCTCGACATCGCATGCCGTGAACATGCTTGCCGCCATCGCGCAGCAAAGGACGGCTGCGAACGTCATCAGAATCTTTTTCATA
>CAVHNN010000037.1:0-17695 GCA_963637465.1 Paludibacteraceae bacterium | reverse complement strand
GCAGACGTGAGCTTGATGTTCACCGTGGCACCTTCCGCACCGTGAGAGGCGGCGGGGAGAGGGTTTGCCACCCTGACCAGCCCCCTATTCGATTTCGTCCGGCCAGGGATTCTCGAGGATTCCCGCCATCTCAATCATCTGCCGGCGGGATTCCCGCAGCAGGCGGTCAACTTCCGCCTTGCGGTCTGCGGTCTTGTCGGGCACTACCGGGTCGCCCACATGAAGCGTGAGAAGAGGGATGTTCGGCTTGTCGAAGAGCCTGTATATCCCCGTGCGCGGGCGATACGATATGACGAAGGGCAGCACGGGAACGCCGTACTTCCAGGCCATCGCGAAAGCCCCCTTGTGAAATGAGCGTATCGGAGTGTAGAACCTCCAGCTTGCGGCTTCCGGGAAGACGTGAAGCCACTGTTTTTTCTCGCGCATCCTGCTAAACACTGCGTCAAAAGCGCGTATTCCCGATCTGTCCTCGGGAATCGGCACTCCGCCGAGGTAGTACATGAACCATGCGTCCTTGCCGCGCATGTGCTCCCCGAAAATCGGAAACCAGAGCTTCCTCCATCCGATGGCATAGAGCACACAGGTCAAATCCCAGGGATAGACGTGATTGCAGATGGTCATGGCGCCGTCCTTCAGGAGGGAGGCATATTGTCTGAGCTTGCCGCGCCCCTCGATTCTCAGCCCGTAGCGGAGGCGGTTGAGCGGAATGAGCAGACAGCGAAGCCCGAGATGATTGAGCGCCTGATTGAAACGATACCTAAAGCTGCGCCCTATCTCCTCATAGGGGAAAGTAAGGTCGAGCGCGACCTGCCGCCCGTCATAGCGGACCGGCAAGATATGCCGATCCGAGCGGTCAAGAGGATATTCGATATCGATGTCCGGGACGTAAACGCCCTCCTTTGTCCGCATCCGCGCGTATTTTTCGTTATTTACACCCCTGCCCATCACTTGACGGAATTTTTAAGAACCTCGACACATTTGCGCACCCCGAGTGTCCAGTAAGGCACGCTGACCCCGAAAGTCTCCTTGATGAGGGTCTTGTCCAGAACCGAATAGGCCGGACGCACCACCTTGCTCGGAAACTCGTCCGAATGGCAGGGCTGGACGTCACAGGCATCGTGACCGGCATATCCCGCGATGGCCTTGGCGAAGTCATACCAGCTGCACACTCCCTCGTCGGAGAAGTGATACACCCCCGGATGAGCCTCGTATGCGCGGGAAGAGACAATCTCAAAGATGGCCCGGGCCAGATCCAGGGCGTATGTCGGCGTGCCGGTCTGATCGAAGACGACCTTCAGAGAGGGCTTCTCCGCAGTGAGCCGCAGCATGGTCTTGAGGAAATTCTTGCCGAACTCGCTATAGAGCCACGCGGTGCGGATGACTACGTACCTGCAGCCGCAGGCCTTTATCTTTTCCTCCCCGTGAAGTTTGCTAAGACCATACACCCCCGTCGGAGTCCCCCTCCGGCTTTCGCGGCAGGGAGTGTTGCAGGCTTCGGCCCCGAAAACGTAGTCGGTGCTGATATGGACGAGCACTCCCCCCGCCTCCTTCATCGCGAGGGCAAGATTCTCCGGAGCGGAGGCGTTGAGAAGCTCGGCAAGCTCCGGCCTGTCTTCGGCCCCCTCGACATCCGTGAAGGCCGCGCAGTTGATGACGGCCCCGACCCTCTCCGAAGAAACCATCTCCCTGATGGCGGAGAGGTCGGTGATGTCCAGGCGGAGAGTTTCGCAGCAGACATCGCTCCCGCCCAGCCTTCGGAGCATCGCAATCTGAGCATCCGAGGCCTCATTGACATCGGTAAATATATAATTGTCCTCCGAGCCGGCGGCAACTATTCTCAATTCACTGCCAAGCTGTCCGTTGGCTCCGGTAACCAGTATGTTCATATTCTAAGAAGTGGTTAACAGCTTCTAAAATTCATCCTCGTCCCCCGCCCCGCGCTTCTCGACCTCATCTGCAACTCTCGCAAGATACTCTCCATAAGGGTTTTTCATCATAGGTGCCGCCACTTGGCGAACCTTCTCCGGAGTCACCCAGCCCTTTTGCAGGCCTATGCCCTCAAGGCAGGCGATCTTGAGCCCCTGACGCTTTTCGATGGTCTCGATATAGCTCGTGGCCTCGGCGAGGGAGTCGTGCGTACCGGTGTCCAGCCAGGCGAAGCCGCGCCCGAGAGTCTGCACCTTGAGTTCGCCGCAGGCGAGGAATTCCTGATTCACGGCAGTGATTTCAAGTTCCCCACGGGCGGAAGGCTTGATGCGGGAGGCGATGTCCACGACCTTGTTGGGATAGAAATACAGGCCCACCACGGCGTAATTGCTCTTCGGAGAGGAGGGTTTCTCCTCGATCGAGAGGCAGTTGCCATTCTTGTCGAACTCCGCCACCCCGTAACGCTCCGGGTCGCTCACCCAATAGCCGAAAACCGTGGCCTTGCTCTCCTGCTCTGCCGTGCGCACCGCCTCGCGGAGAAGAGCGGAGAAGCCGGCTCCGTGGAAGATGTTGTCACCCAGCACAAGACACGCCGAGTCATCCCCGATGAACTCCCTGCCTATGATGAACGCCTGCGCCAGACCGTCCGGAGAAGGCTGCTCGGCATAGGTGAAGCGAACCCCGAAATCGCTCCCGTCGCCAAGAAGCCGCCTGAAGAGCGGCAGGTCATAAGGAGTCGAAATGATAAGGATGTCCCGGATGCCGGCCAGCATCAGCACGGACACGGGATAATAGATCATCGGCTTGTCGAAAATCGGAAGAAGCTGCTTGCTCACACCCTTGGTGATAGGATAGAGGCGGGTGCCCGAACCTCCTGCGAGTACTATTCCCTTCATAGGTTCTCCGGCTCCGAACCGGCCTGGTCAAAATATTCCCTTGACACGTGACATACCGGACACTCTTTCGGAGGCTCCGGTCCGACATGCTTGTATCCGCAGACCGAGCATATCCATTCTTTGCTTTCTTTGGCCATTGTTAGAGGTTTTTGAACTTGTTCAACGCGTAAAGTTACAAATCATTTCGATATTTCACACCATCCGGGGCGGGGACTTCACCCGGCGCAAGCTAAGAACATCTCCTCCCCCCCGCCTCGGGAACGGGAACTTCTCCCGCCGGCAGACGGAAAGGGAGCCGGGACGGAAACTTTATACCGGCGGAAGCCGTATATATAGGAGATAAAAATCAAAAAAATTATGGGCAACTTTATCGAGAAAATCTTTGAAAGCGCAGCCAGGACAGTCAAGTGCTGGTGGCTTTTCGTTCTCTGCGGCCTGCTCTGCCTTGCGGCCGGCATCGCGGTGTTCCGCAACCCCGTCGAGAGCTATCTTACCTTGAGCCTGCTCTTCGGAGTGGTGATTCTGGCATCCGGCGTCGTCGGGCTCGTGGCCGCGTTGAGCAGCCGCAACTACTTCATGATGAGAGGCTACAACATCACGGGAGCAATCCTCGACATCATAGTCGGCATCATGCTCTGTTCAATGCCTTCGGTGACGGCCGTCATGCTGCCGATTTTCCTTGGCATCTGGGCGATGTACCACAGTTTCATGATCATCGGATTCGCCGGTGACCTCAGCGCATTCAACGTGCCGGGCTCCGGATGGGGCGTCGCGGCGGGGATACTCCTGCTCCTGCTCTCAATCCTCATCATCTTCAAGCCGTTCTCAGTCGGCACCACGGCCGTGGTGATTCTGACGGGAGTGGCTTTCATAGTACTGGGAGGAATAATGATCGCCGGCGGCCTCAGGCTCCGGAGACTTCACAAGAGCGTCCGGGAGAGTTTCGGACCTATCGATTTCGGCGAGTAGCCCCGGACCAATAAATTCCGCCGTTGTCCTGCCGCGCCGTCAAAAGCCCGGGGCAACGGCGGAAGCGTATCCGGAGCGGGGCACAAAATCAAAGCAGGTTCGAGAGACTGTCGTAATATTGGCGGCTGACGGCGATGGGCTTGAGATCCTCGCGAAGAAACTCCGCCTGAATCTGCCCCTCCTTGCCCCGGCTCAACACCTTGATATGGCGCGGGTTGACATAATAGGAGCGATGACAGCGCACAAGTCCGTGGCCGGTCGCAGTCGTCTCAAGGCTCCTCATCGAGTTGCGGAGCATGAACTCCCGGGGCTTGTCGTTCTCGATATAATGTATCTTAACGTAATTGGCCTCCGCACCTATATATAGGATGGCGGCGGGGTCTATGGTGAGCTTGAGCCTCTTGTGTTCATCGTAGAATTTCACAAGGGACTCATCCTGCACCTTCGAGGCCTGATCCACTCCGAGATTGGCGATGAGCCGTGCCATTATCAGAAAGACATAGGGATAGACCATGATGCAATATGAAAACTTCAGACAGTGCGAGAGCGCGATGAAGTACGCGGACTTGTCGAAAAGCGCCGTATAGAGAGCCATGAAGAACGCGCAGATCAGGAGCTCGCCGGCGCACCAGATGCCATAGTGCCACCTGCGGAAAGGGATATACTTGTACAGGGCCACGAAAATCAGCCTCGTCAGAGCGAGCACGCCGAGTATTATGCAGCTCAGCATCAGAAGATGGAACGGGAAGTTCTTCCCCCCTATCATATAGAAATCCTGAATGCCGAAGGGGTTGTAGAGGAAACAGAACGAGATGAAAAATGACGGCATCAGCAGCACATACACAAGATGCGCCGCATACGATCTCGGAAGTCTCAGCTTAGAGTCCATAAATCCTGAATATTATCCCAAATCCGGTAGGGACTAAAATAAATTATCGTGTTTTTCGTCCCAAAAATACGGCATTTTTTCCGCAAAACAAGCATTTCATCACATTTAAGCATATATTCAACACAGTTTTTTCGTCCCACGACTTGACTTAGATATCTTTGCCGTGACAAAACGAAAAAAGAGTATGAACACTTACGAATATTCAGTCATCCCCGAGGAAATAGACTTCCAGGGGAAAATCACGGTTCCGGCTCTCTGCGCCCATGCCATCAACGCGATAGGACAGAACATCCGGGTGGAAGGATACGGAATAGACGTGATGGCGCAGGAGAACAGAAGCTGGGTGCTGCTGCGCTCCGCCTTCGAAATAGATTCCCGCCCGGGACTCTATGAGCCGATATATGTCAGCGTATGGCCGGTCAGGGGAAGCGGGCTTACCTATAACCGTTGCGTGCGCATGAAGGATGCCGAAGGACGGGAGATAGGCAGAGGAACCACGGAGTGGTGCATCATCGACCGCACAAGCAGGCGGCCGGTGTTCCCGTCTCTCGCCCTGGACAGCTCCGAGAACGGCATTCCGTGCAGAAGCCCGCGCAGGATACGCGACTTCGACCCGGAAGTGAGAGACGACAGGAGGGTCTGCTACAGCGACTGCGACTTCAACGGACATCTCAACAACACCCGCTACGTGGAGCTTCTCTACGATATGCTGCCCGAAGACCAGCTGAACAGGCCGACCCCGCTGAGGCTCGACCTCAACTACCGGCACGAAGTCAGACGCGGAGCGGAAGTCTCCCTCGGACTGAAAAGAGAACACAGCGACGAATACCTCTTCATAGCCCGCTCCGGAGAGCAGACCCTCTGCAGCGCGGCGCTGACGCAGGCCTAGCCTCCTACTTCAGGAACACGAAGAACACCGCGAGGACGAGGCAGCCGAATGCGGCGAGGTGGTTCCACTGGAGCGCCGTCCCCTTGAAGAGGAAGTTGATGACCACGGTGAACACCAGCAGCGAGACGACCTCCTGAATCACCTTGAGCTGCACGAGGCTGAAGGGCCCCCCGTTGACGCTCGAGCCGATGCGGTTGGCCGGAACCTGGGCGCAATACTCGAAGAAGGCGAGCCCCCAGGAGAAAAGAATCACCAATATGAGCGGCCAGCCCTCGGAGATTTTCATCTCCTGAAGTTTCAGGTGTCCGTACCAGGCGAATGTCATGAAGATGTTGGAGACGATCAGCAGCAAAACTGTCCAGACTCCCTGCATAATGTCATCAAATTTCCGTTTAGCGGCGCAAAGGTAGGAAATTTGACGGATTATGTTCATCTTTGACCCTTATGAACGATACACATATAATAATAATGGCCGGCGGAGTGGGCAGCAGGCTCTACCCCGTCAGCACGCCGGAGCATCCGAAGCAGTTTCTGGACCTTCTGGGCTGCGGGAAATCCCTTATCCGGCTGACCTACGAAAGATTCCTTGAGACCGACCCCGACTCGAAGTTCTGGGTGGTCACCTCGGAAAGATACGTCCACTTCATCCGCGAGCAGCTGCCTGAGATTCCGCAGGAGCGGATTCTCCGGGAGCCCGAGCCGCGCAACACCGCCCCATGCATCGCCTACGCCTGCCTCAAAATACTCCGAAAATACCCGCAGGCATCCGTAGTAGTCACTCCGTCGGACGCTTACGTGCCGGACCACCGGGACTTCTCCAAGACAGTGCGCACGGCCCTTGACTTCGCAGGGCGGCAGAAAGCCATCGTCTGCATCGGCATCGCCCCGCGCTCGCCGCACACCGGCTACGGCTACATCCACGCCCCCGAGGCCTCGGGGGCGGAGGCCGTCGTGAAGGTGGAGTCATTCAAGGAGAAACCCTCAGGCGAAACCGCCGAAAGATACCTTGCGGAAGGCGGATATTTCTGGAACGCCGGCATTTTCATCAGCAGCGCCGCCAATCTCTGGTCAGAACTGCGCGCCCACTCCCCGCAGATCTGCGAAGTGATGGAAAGCATCGCCCCGTCCTTCTACTCTCCGGAGGAAAAGGCGGAAGTCTGCAGACTGTTCCCGAGCTGCGAGAAAATCTCGATCGACTACGCGGTGATGGAGAAATCCTCCCATATATATATGATTCCGGGCTATTGGAAGTGGAGCGATCTCGGGAGTTTCGAGGCCATCGAACAAATTACGGGCAAAAAACTAAAATAATTCCCGGAAAATTTGGAAAATTCAAAGTAATGGGATACCTTTGCAATCCCAAAACCCAAAAGGGACTGACTCGTTAGCTCAGTTGGTAGAGCATCACACTTTTAATGTGGGGGTCTCGGGTTCGAGCCCCGAACGGGTCACAAGAATGAAGCTTCCTTAGCTCAGTTGGTAGAGCACCTGACTCTTAATCAGGGTGTCTAGGGTTCGAGCCCCTAAGGGAGCACAAAAGGGCGGCTGACTAAAATTTAGTCAGTCGCCCTTTTTTTAGAAAACAGCTACATGAAAAAGACAAGCATCTACGCAACACTGGCGCTATGCCTCAACATATTGCCGTCCGCAGCGGCACAGCAGACAGACAGCCTCGACAAGAGATCCTACCCGATAGAAGAGGCGGTGGTCACCGGCACGCGCAACAGGACGGATGTCAGACATCTGTCGCAGACCGTCACCGTCGTGAGCGGCGAAGAAATCAAGCAGAGAGGCCAGACTTCGCTCCTGCCCGTGCTCACGGAGCAGGTTCCGGGGCTTTTCACCACCGCACGGGGAGTGATGGGATACGGCGTGTCCGGCGGTGCGGCCGGAGGAATCTCGCTTCGCGGACTCAGCGGAAGCAGCGCCCGGATGATGGTGCTCATCGACGGGCATCCGCAATACGCCGGCATCTTCGGACACCCCATAGCGGATTCCTATCAGACGCTGCTCGCCGACCGCGTGGAGGTGCTGCGCGGCCCCGCCTCCGTACTCTACGGCTCCAACGCGATGGGAGGGGTCATCAACATCGTCACGCGGCAAGCGGAAGAGGACGGGTTCAGGGGCCGCATCCATACCGCCCGCGGCTCCTACAACACTTCGGAGACGGAAGCGGGAGCGATGCTCAGGAAAGGCCGTTTCTACGCCGATTTCGCGGTTTCACGCAAGCGCACCGACGGCCACAGGGAGAACATGGACTTCAAGCAGCGCAGCGCCTACGCCAAACTCGGCTACGAGTTCGCACGCAACTGGCGTCTGCTCGCGGACATCGACCTTACCAACTTCGACGCCTCCTGCCCGGGACCGGTGAGCGCCCCGCTGCTTGAGGCGGCCCAGAGCATCACCCGGGGGATGAGCTCGCTTGCGATACGCAACGACTACGGCAGGACATCAGGAGCGCTGAGCTTTTTCTACAATTGGGGAAACCACAAAATCAACGACGGGCACAGCATGGACACGGCCCTCATCGAGCCCAGCATTTTCCGCTCGCACGATGACATGATGGGAGTCTCCCTCTATCAGAGCGCGGTCCTTTTCGAGGGCAACAGGACGACCGTCGGGGCCGACTGGTTCCGCTACGGAGGCGAGGCGTGGAACGAGTCCGTCTTCCCGGCCCGGACAGAGCTCGTGGACAAGCACGAGACCGAGCTTGCCGCCTATTTCGACATCCGTCAGCACATAGGGACGCTGCTGACCCTCAACGCCGGACTGAGAGCCGACCGCCACTCCCGCATCGGGACGGAATGGGTGCCACAGGCCGGAGCCGCCCTTCATCTTCCGGCCCATCTGGAAATGAAAGCCTCCGTCGCCAAGGGATTCCGCTACCCGATTCTGAGGGAAATGTACATGTTCCCGCCACAGAACCCCGACCTGAAGCCCGAGCGCAGCTGGAACTACGAGCTATCCCTCAGCCAGAAGCTCCTCGGGGGCAGGCTCTCATACGGGCTCAACCTCTTCCACATCGATGCCGACAACCTCATCGTCACCCTCCCCAACCCTTCGGGAGCCGGGATGCTCAACCGGAACAGCGGAGAACTCCACAACAGCGGGGCCGAGCTCCAGGCCGACTGGCGCATAAGCCGGACATGGTCGGTGAACGCCAACTACAGCTTCCTGCACATGGAGAACCCCGTCATCGCAGCTCCGGAGCACAAGGCCTATGCGGGGGCCAACTTCCACAAAGGCAGGTGGAACGTCTCCGGCGGGCTGCAATACGTCGCCGGACTCTACAAATCCACCTCCCCGGTGCAGAAGGAGAACTTCCTGCTCTGGAATATGCGCGGCTCGTTCAAGGCCTGCAAATGGCTGGAACTCTGGGTGAGAGGAGAGAACCTGCTCGGAGAGGAGTACGAAATCAACGCCGGTTACCCTATGCCGGGGGCAACGGTGCTCGCAGGGATCGACATCAGCCTATGACACGAAAAAGCCGGCTCCGATGCGGGGCCGGCCTTTCTTTTTAAAAACAACGTTTAAACAGTTTTCAGCCTCGACTCGATTCTTGATTCTATCTTGTCGATGAGGAGTCTGTAGTGGTTGCGCTCGCTGATATCCATGATGAACGCCGTGATGCTGTAGAAAGCGAACTGGCATATCAGCCCTATCATCTGCGGCCGTATCATATCCAGCGTGCAGGCGGCGTTGTTGACATTGTTGAAGCCCTGAATCATGAAGGTTGAAGGGAAAATGTACGAGAACGCCTTCCAGAACGGAGGGAATGAGCTTACAGGCCATGAGCATCCGCTCAAGAACAGACAGAGCGAAGACATGAAGAGCAGGACCACAAACACCGTCTCCCTATGATGCACGAAGCGGCTGAAGGTGAAGCTGAAAGACACGCAGGTGATGACGAAAAGCAGAATCAGCACGAGCAGGTCTCCGAGCATGCCCCTCTGCGGCATGCCGAACATCAGCGGCACCAGAAGCAGACCGTATATGGCTATTCCGATATAAATCATGGCGTATGCACCGGCCCTGCCGATAAGCGAGCCGTCGTGGGTGGCGCCGCCCTCCCTCATCGAGCCGTTCATCACGCTCACGCCGTAGAACATCGTCTGCTGCACCACGAGAATCAAGGCTGCTGAGAGGAAGAATATCAGGAACGACATATTGGTGTTGAACGGTATCTCCTCCTCGGAAGGGATGGCATTGATCAGCTGCCGGATGCTCTCGTCGGTCATCCCCGTCGCGGCATAGCGCGAAGCTTCGATCCGCCCCATCTCATCGAGCATCACATGGTTCACACCCATCGTCAAGTCCTTGTAGTAGAGGAAGCTGGACATGTCGGCATAGGTCGATATGGTGGACTGCTGCATGGTGGCCAGACGGTCGGCGTAATCCTCCGGGAAGAGAACCACCCCGTGCACCTTGCGCTTCTGCATCAGAAGCTCGGCCTCCTGCATCGTGGCGCACTTGTATGCCACCTCCAGCTCGCGGGTCGCGTCCAGCTTGCGGATGAAGTTCCTGCTGTCCGGACTCTGGCTCAGGTCCACCACCGCCACAGGCATGTCGTCAACCGTCCCATTGTGGTACACGAAGCCGTACACCAGAGGGTATATCAAGCCTCCGAGCAGGAAGATAATCGCCACATAGGAGTCGGCGAATATTCTTTTGAGTTCTTTGATCATATCGCGTAATTCTGATTAACCCAGGCCCCCTTGAGCCTTCCGCCCACAAGAAGCGGCCCCACAAGGAAGACAAGCATATATACAAGGTACTGCCATCCCCCGGCAAGACCGGAGCCGAAAATCGCCTCCTGCACGTAGAAGAGGTAGTAGAAGCGGAGCGGGAAGAGCACGGACACGCCCTGAAGCGCCACAGGCATGGCCTCGACCGGGAAAGTGAAGCCCGAGAACGAGAAGCCGAGTATCGTGAAGAGCGCGGCGACGCTGAGCGCAAAGCGCAGGGTCGGCAGCAGGCCCACCAGTGTCACGGCCACCGCCTCGTTGGCGAGGATGAACACCACCATCGCAAGCATCATGTTGAGAATGCTTCCGTTGAGAGGATATCCGCACACACCGAAAAGGAGCAAATCCAGCCCGAGCCCGAGGAACAGATAGATGAGCGTGTATGGCAGGAGCTTGCCCGCGAGGGCGGCCACAAACGAGCCGTCGGCGGCCTCCATCAGTTCCTTTGAAGTCCCGTAGCGGAGCTCCGAACCGAGGGCGTAAATCAGCACGAAGACAATGCTCAACGCCAGAAGCCCGGGAAGGATTATGTTGTTGAGATAAACTCCGTAGTTGGTGGCCGCGTTGCCTATCCTGTGCTCATCGACGACGATAGGCTGTATCATCCCCATTATCGCCCCCTCGGAATACCCCTTAGCTCTGAGCACCTCTCTCTGGACGGCGCCTCCGGTCAGAGTGACCATTGTCAGTATGTCCTTGTAGCTCAAGGCGCCGCCGATGAGATAGAGAGAGTTCACATAATAAGTGAAAACGGGTCTGCGGTTAGCGTTTACATCCTCGTTCATGCCTTGCGGGATCACGCACAGGGAGGTGATTTCTCCGGTCTGCATCGCGTCCCGCGCGGTGGTGAAATCTTCGTACTTGATGACCTGGCCCAGCTGGGTCGCGTCCAGCTGGCGGCAGAAATTCCGGGATAGAGAGGAATTGTCCAGATCCAGCACCCCGATAGGGAGATTCTCCGGAAGACCGGCCCTGAAGAATGTCAGGTAGAACAGGCAGCAGACCGCCATCACCCCGACAGATCCCAGAAGGTAAACCGGTTTGCGGCGTATTATCCCGAACTCCCGCCGCATTACTTTCAAGATGCTGTTCATTTTACTTTACAACTATTGCTGTCATACCCGGACGGAGTCCGTCCACAACAGATGAAGGCACGGCCCTCACCTCGAATGTCTTGGCATCGTACTGGCCCGTCTCGTTGGTGGCCCTCCAGGTGGCGTATGACTCACGGACGGCGATGTAGTTGACAGTGGCCTTGACGATGCGGTCGTTGAGCGCAGGAATCTTGAGTGTAAGTTCAGTGCCGTTCTTGATGCTGTTGAGCTTGTCTTCGCGGATGTTGAAGGTGAACCACACGTCGCTCAGGTCGGTCACGGTCATGATAGGGGAACCGGTGCCCACGAGCTCGCCGACATGCGGATAGCGGGCGCTGATGACTCCGTCCACCGGAGAGGTGAGCTTGAGCTCGGAAAGGTATGACTCCACTTCCATCACGGCTCCGTTGGCCTGATCCACGAGGGCTATGGCTGCGGCCTTGTCCTCTTCGCGCGCCCCCTTGACAGCCATGTCATACTGAGACTTGGCGGCCTGTGCGGTGGCTACGGCGGCGTTGTACTGTGCGCTGGCCTCATCGAACTTCTGGTCGCTTATCACCTTCTGCTCGTGCAGACGGGTGGCGCGGTCGAGAGTCTTTCTGGCGATGTCCTCACCTACGAGAGCCTTCTGATAGAGTTCGTATGCTCCGGCAATCTCTTCCTGGCGCGCACCGGCATTGGCCTTGTTGCGCTGGGCTGAGGCCGCGGCATAGACGGCTCTCGCCTGGGCGAGCTTGGCCCTTACCTCAGGAGAGTCTATGTCCACGAGGGTGTCCCCTTTCTTCACCATGTCACCTTCCTTGGCATAGAAGGCCTCTATACGTCCGGGCACCTTGCCCGATACACGGTATTCAGCCGCCTCGGCCTCTCCCTGGATGAGGGCCGGCTTCGGCCTTGAAAAGATGATTCCAAGCACAGCGACCGCTGCGATGAGAGCAACCAGAACGATGATTCCCAAGAGGAGGTTGCCTTTTTTCTGAGTGTTTTCCATTTTATTTTATCTTTTTAATTGTCAAACATTATAATCTTCCCTCCGCCTTGGCGAGGTTGACGCTGCACATCTGCAGCTCCACACCGGTCTCAATCACCTCGGAGTGAGCCTGAAGCCAGGCGGTCTGGGCCTGAAGCACCACGTTGGACGCTATCATGCCTTCGTTCCATCCGGCCGTGGCCACGCGGAGATTCTCCTCGGCGCTGGCAAGATTGCTCTCGGCCGCGGTCAGCTTCTCAAGAGCCTCCTGCTCCTGCTGACGGAGCTGCGCCACCTGGAGGGAAACCATCTTCTTGGCGTCATCCAGCTTGATCTGCGTCATCACCGCCTCGGCCTTGGCCTTGCGGGTCTTGCTGAGAGCCTCTCCACCGTGGGAGATAGGTATGGACACCACCACCCCGGCGGTCATGAATCCGGAGAAATTCTTCTGGAAACCGTTGAAGAGATTTGGATTGGTGACTATGTAGTTGGCCGTCACGGCGATTTTAGGGAGCATGTCGGAGCGGGCGATATCCACCTTGCTCTTGTAGATACCCTGCGCAAGTTCGAGGCTCCGGATTTCCGGACGGGCCTCGTAGACCTGCTCGTCGGTGAGCGCCGGAGTCATCGCAGGCTGCGGAATCCTGTCCAGAGACTCGTCCGCGAGGCTTATCTCGCTGTCCAGAGGAAGTCCGCACTCCTTGCAGAGCAGCATCTTGGCAAGGGCGAGACCGTTGGTGGCCTTGGTGAGCATCATGTCCGCCTCGTTGGCCTTGACCTTGACGGTCAGAGCGTCGGAAGGAGTGGCGAAGCCCTCGGCGATGAGCGCGTCAGTATCCTTCTCCATCTGATGCAGGAGAGCGGCATAGCCCTCGGCGAGCCTCTTCTTGCCCGCGATGGACACTATCTGCCAGTAGGCCTGCTCGATATCCACGAGCACCTGAGAGTATTCCTGACCGTACTGGGTCTTGGCAAGCTGCTGGGCATAAGAGGCCATCCTGTTGGCCGCGATGATTTTTCCACCCATGAAGATAGGCTGCTGCAGTGAAACCGCCGCCACTGCGGTGTTGTTGATGTCAACGCTCAGAGCTTCGCTTATCTTCCCGCCGATGGCGTTGATAGGAGTCGCGATGTCAGTGGCCTTGGCATATCCTACAAGCTTCTGCAGAGCCGGATCCGTCATCACCTTCTGGTAGATGACAGGGTCGGAGAGAATCTGCGTCAGTTTATCATTGATGTCGTTCTGGAGGATGGTTCCGGCATTGGTGAGTTCTGCGGTGGTCTCGTCGCTGATGAGCTTGAGATCCTTGTCCGCATACAAATATGCGCCATAGGCGGTGACCTTCGGAAAATAATTGGCCGCAGCTATCTTACGGTCATAAGCGGCGACTTCAATCTTCTGTTTCGCCGTCTTGAGCGAATTGCTGTTGTCAATCGCCATTTGCCTGCACTCGTCCAATGTCAGCACCTGCTGTGCCTGCACTCCTAGCGGGAGAGCGGCGAGCGCGCCTGCAAGAATGATGATGGTTTTTTTCATTTTTATCGTTTTGTTTTATCTGTTTCTACCTCTGAAGCAAGATTCAAAATGTTTACCGTTTGTGAGAAACATCGGATAACAAAAAGGGGGTGCGCTTATACAAAAAGTCGTAATAAGCGACTTTTTTACAATTTTTGCGTACTTTTGTAAGAAAAGAGCTATGCAGAAATACCGCGAACTTACCATCCGGGAACTGAAGCATAAGTTTCCGGTTTCACTTGTCACTGACGAATTGTCAGACGACATCTTCATAGCCGAACTCAGCTATGCCTCGGAGATGGAGATTCTCAAGCATCCCTGCCGCTTCGACGGATATCTGGCTTTTTTCTGCTACGAGGGGCATTTTGACATCGAGGTGAATCTCAGGACCTTCCAAGTGAGGGAGAATTCGCTCTTCCTCTACACGCCGGGAAACATCGTGCGGGTGTCGGACATCTCGTCCGAGGAGAAAAAGGAAGTGAAATTCCTCATCATAGCCGTCTCCAAGGCCCTCATGGAGATGACACATTTCGATTTCGTCAAGCTCTACGACGAGAGCCTCAGACTGCTTGAAACCCCCTGCGTGGTCATCGGGGACGAGCCCAAGGGCATCTGCAAAAAATACCTCGACCTGGCCAAGGACATCTGCGTCATGGACCTGCCCAACAAGCGCGACGCCGTCTCTTCGCTGATCTCTTCCATCTTCTACCTCATGGGGGCGCTCTGGGTTGACAGATTGTCAGAGATGAAGCAGAAGGCGGAAGAGGTCCGCTCGGTGCGCTCCAAAGTCATACTCGAAGATTTCCTTGCTCTCGTGAGGGACAATCACAGCCGCGAGAGAGGCCTTTCGTTCTACGCCGACAAGCTGTACCTCACCCCGAAATACCTCTCGAAGCTGGTGAAGTCGGCGAGCGGCAAGTCCGCTCACGAGTGGATTGACTCTTTCGTGATACTGGAGGCAAAAAACCTGCTGAAATACTCCGGGATGAGCATCAAGTCAATCGTCTGGGAGCTCAACTTCCCCAATCAGACCACCTTCTACCGCTTTTTCAAGACCCAGACCGGGATGACCCCTTCGGAATACCGCAAGAGCTGAGCGCTCCCCCACGCAGCGGCGCTCCGGCCCGAATATCACCCCGCCGCGATCCGGAGGGGCCCGCTTCATACAGGCCGACGCCCCTCCCACGGAACAAAAAAAAGAGCCGGGCCTACGGCCAGACTCTCAGTCGGGATGATCCGACTCGAACGGACGACCCCCACGTCCCGAACGTGGTGCGCTAGCCAACTGCGCTACATCCCGTCGAACTCAGCTACGCAAGCTTGTTGATGTAGACAGCGATGCCGCTCTTGAGATTGGATGCCTTATTCTTGTGGATAAGACCGATCTTGGCAAGTTTGTCAATCATTGAATAAACCTTTGGAGCGTTCTTCTCGGCCGTAGCCTTGTCGGTGGTGTTGCGGATGTCGCGAATCGCGTTCCTTGTGGTCCTTGCATAGTACCTGTTGTGCATTCTGTGCCTCTCGTTCTGACGATCGGCCTTCTTTGCTGAAGCTGTATTTGCCATTATTTTTTCTTTTAATATTTTGTAGTGGGTAGGAGAATCGAACTCCTATTGCAAGAATGAAAATCTTGAGTACTAGCCGTTATACGAACCCACCATTCCTCTCCCATCGGGCAAAATCCGGATAGGGAGTGCAAATATAGGAATTATTTTAGACTTGGCAAACTATTTTTCTTCCTTTTGATCCTTCCCGTCCCACTCCCAGGAATAGAGCAGGGATTCCACCTGACGCAGATACTGCCTCTTGTCGTACCTCGGAGCATATACAAAAGCTTCAGCCACAACTATTTCCTTCCCGTCGGGGCTGTAGAACGAATGCGAGACGAAAGGCCCGCCCATATAGTCGTTCTCCACCTCCCACATCCCGCGCGTCTGCACTATGTCGCGGCCGCGATATTTGAGGTATTCGATCATCGGGGTGAAGAAGCCGCTGGTCGTCATGTAAGTGTTTTCGAACATCCCCGGGACGTTGCGCTTGAGAATCTCGTTGCGGTGCTTTATGATGTTGGCCGAAGAGAAGGGATGGTCCGCCTCGGCGGGATAACGGTACACGAAGACGTCCTGATAGACATACTGCTTGTCGTTGGCTATCCAGCAGAACTCCGGGCTGACCTTCTTGAACTTATACCCGGCCGGGAAATGCGGCGAGCCTCCGATCTGAGCGGAAACGGTCTCGTAGATACTCTTTTCTTCGTAGCGCATCGTGCTGAGTATCACCCTGTCGCGCTCAGCCTGCTCGATGGAGCGCACTATCAGCTGCCCCTTCTTCTGCAGAAGTTCCACCGCAGAATCGGCGTCGTATGAGGCCACCTGTATCACGCACTGCGGACTTGACCAGACGTCCTTGCGGAAAAATACGCCAGCACTGTCAATCTGAGGATTGATCCGGAACATCACCACGTTGCGATGAATCTTGAAAAGATCGGATTCGAAGCCTGCGGGAGTCACGTTCACAAGAGTATAAAGCGGCTCGCGCTGAGCCAGATATGGACATTCGTCGGCAAGGAGTTCGCGCGCGGCGTTGCCCACCGCACCCTCCCAATTGTCCTTGTCTATCACGACCAACACCTCCCCGGCCTTTCCGCTCACGCTCGGCAGAAGGGTCTTGCTTCCTCCCTTGCAGGCGGCAAGGCAGCAGACGAGGGCGAGGGCGAGAATACAAAAGTTAAAAAATCTCTTCATGACATACCGTGTTATCGTTGAACGGCAAATATACAAAAATTCGGGAACCATTTCAAAACAGCTTCTTACGCCCTCGCCCAGCCGTCAACGGTATGCGTCTCGGAGGAGAAGTTGACCCCGAGCTTGATTATCTGCTTGCCGGAGGCAAGGAACGGCTGCGCGTAGCCCTTCTCCTCTATCTGAGAGAGAGCCACTTCCGGAGAGCTGTCCCGCTTGAGCTCGATGACATAGACATAATCCGCCGTGTCGAACACTATGTCTATCCGCCCGCGGGAGGTGTGGTACTCCGTCTTCACGTAGAGCCCCATCATCTTCAGCATTATCGACATCGTGTTCTGGAAGTAAAGCTCAAGGTCTCCCTGTATCTCGTAGTCGTTCCCCGAGAGGAAGGCCGTGAAACGGTTCATGAACCCTCCACGTCGCCCCCGCGTATGTCGCGGACGAACTGCACCACAGAGAACTCGCCCATTATCAACGCGGGGGCATAGATCTGGCTGAGAGAATTGAGGAAGCCGCGCTTCACCTCCTCGTTGGGATAATCCAGAGTATAGGTATAGAAATCCGGATTGTAGCTCTTTATCGTCAGATACCCCGTCTGGTACATAAGGGTTATCGGGGCGGCTTTCCACTCCGTATATGCTCTCCCACCCGCGCAAATGCTGGTTCAAATTTGCGCGCAGGTCCTCCACTTCGGTGTACTTGCTCCCCGTAAGATCCAGATGCAGAACCGGATGCACCCGCCACTCCTTCTCCAGACCCTCCATCGCGAGGCCCCGGAAAAGCTCCTTCCGCCCGCTGAAATACGCCTCCATGGTCGACACCAGAAGGCTCTTGCCGAAGCGCCTCGGACGGCTCAGGAAGTAGTATTGGCCGGTCGAAGCAAGACTGTAAATCTGCGCGGTCTTGTCAACATAGACAAACCCGCCCTCGCGGATCTTTTCAAAATTCTGTATTCCAATCGGGTACAACATGGCACTGTTCTACTTTATCGCGACAAAGATAATCCTTTGACTTCAAAATCAAAACCCCAGCCGGGAAGAAAGCGGTGTCCGGCGGA
>CAVHNN010000036.1:0-17807 GCA_963637465.1 Paludibacteraceae bacterium | reverse complement strand
CAACTTCAATCAGGGATAGACTCCAATCCGAGTCAACCTAAATCCGGAAATGACAATATACAACTTGTCTTCTTCCAGATAGCGAACATCCTTCCCGTGGGCCTTGGCGTATTCGATTTCCGAGCGAGTGCTAGAGCCAATGTAACCGCCTACGTTGATGACGTAGATGGCATCGGCCATGTCGATTTTGCGCTTGTGCATGTCGTCAAGCATTTCTTTGGTACCCTCAGCCCAGACTTCATCGTCTCCGGAGTGGCCGAAAAGGCCGACGCTGATGACGATGTTGCCGTCGAGGGTGAGGCGCTTCTGCGCTTCGAGGAACTGGTCCTTGAAGCGAGTGCTGCCGCAGAGGGTTATGACGGGGTATTTGCCGACCATTAGTGACCTACTTTAAGTTGTTACGTGTGGAAAAGACAACAAGTCAGTGCAATCATTAGGGACGAGGGCTACCGGACCTTTGACAATGGCAAAGGTCCGGATAATAAGTGCAACATATTTGCGCAATTCAATCATATCAAAGATAATTTACATATTGTTCTTTGCCTTGAATACAACCGTGTAGAGAATGCCCGCATAATTCCCCTGTTTGTTATAGAGAGGTAGCACTTTCTCCAAGTCATCGTACATTTCATTCAGTTTAGGAGTAGGGATGGTATTCAAGACACTCCAACCATAGCCGACCCCGGCATCCGGGCGGATACTAAGAACAAAATCATCAGACTCTACTGTAATGGATCTGGCATGCTGGACGAATATATTGGACTGCACATCAATAGGACAGTCAAACCGCGATTCAAGCATAGTCTTCAGGAACTCATCCCTGTCACGCTTTAAGTTAAAATCCTCATTGACGCGAGTGTATTCAGGGGTCTGATAATTGAAACCGCCCCGCTCTTCGAATGGCAGTTTGCAAGATACCTCTTGTACAGAAATACCAAGAAACTTCTCAATGCTTACAAGAATCCCCGTGAGGATGGTGCAGTCAAGGGCGGTTCTTATGTACCGGTCAGTGTACGAAATCTTCACAGTGCTGCCTGCCAGGTTTCTCCTTATTATTTCCCAGTCTGATGTATTCCCATCAATAAGAGCTTGCAGGATTGTTTCCGTTGTGACATTATCTTTTATCACCTGTTCGAACATCCTGTCCTCGGGCTCACGGGCCATGCTTTCAATAATACTGCTGCATGATATGGCAGTCAAATTGGGAAGACTCTCAATCTTGGTAAAATACACATTCCCCAGAGACCATTCCTTGTCGAGATTGATAGAAACATCCTCCCCAAAGAATAGCAAGTTCTCCCCGTTAAGGTAAGATGCTGTCATAAGAGGGATTATCCCAACGCGGAAAAATTCGTCACACGCAGACATCTGGTGCGTATATAGGAAAGGAAGGACCTCATTTATCATCTCTGTATTGAGTCCACCTGTCTCGGGCATATTCCGCATCACGAAGGAAATATCAACGCCCTGATTCTTCAAATCTGCCAGAATGGGTTCAAAAAGAAACTCCTCGGGACACCATTCTACCAGATTGGAGGATATATACAACTGCAACGATTTCAGATTCCTGTCTCTGGAAATAAAGAACAGTTCCGATTCGAAATCGGTAGTTATTGCACTGATGCCAGGATAGAGCACCTTCAATGATTCTGGGGCTTTCCTTGATTCCAACTCGGTTTCCAGCCACTCCAGTGCCTTTAATCTGTCTAGGAAATTCAGATTGTACTGCGAACGCCTGTCTATCAGACAGTGGACACATGAACGCTCGCAATTGCAATTATTCAATGTGCTATATGCAGCCTCGAGTACCTTGTCCTTATATTCCCTAAGCAGCGGCGCATAACCGGAACCCCCCAAGGCAGTGTCATACACGAAAATTGTGTGATTGAAAGGATCGTATCCAAAATCGACCTCTTCTGAATTAACACCGAGGACTTCCGTGAGTTTACGGCTTATGATAACGCCGAGTGAATACAAAGTAGTAGCTTCAGTTACTTGGTTGTTGCGACGGTCGAAGAACTTAATCTCCACAAAATCCGTCTGATAGCGTCCGATGAGCAATACATTTCGCCTCAGAGCATTGGCATTCGCGCCTTCGCAACTTGCACCAGTCTCCAGATGCTTGTGTCCTACAAGGGGTACATAACTGCTACCGGCAGGTGACTCCGATTCCATCCGACCACAATAAGGACAGAATACGAAACCATTGTTGTTTGCTCCTGGATTATAAAACATAATCTCTGAACGTGGCGTTGAGGCACGCATCAGCATTTTAGGCGCAATCCTTGTCTTGGGCCATGGCTCCATTTCCAAGAGTATTGGCTGGACAAAACAGGATGCTCCATTACTTTCCAGCTTTCGGGTAGGCTTATCACCATACGCTACCGTGAACCCGACCGGCTCAACAATTTCCGTACTTTTAGCTGCACTGGAAGAATTCCCCAGAGTCATCCCTGCCATGCGCCCATTGCATTTGGGGCAGGTCGTCTTGGCAGCTCCCATTGTGATGGTCGAATACCCACAGTTGACGCAGCGTTGCAATAGATATCTGGTGGTATTAGCATCGTACTTGGTCTTCAACTTGATTCCGGCGGGCTCATAAACCCATTCGTTCTTAACGACTTGGGTGCCGGGAGCATACGAAGATATGGCTTGACTGAGGTGCATGCTCGGAGCGCTCCCCTTGCTCTCCAAGGTACACTCCACCAATCCAGTCGGGATACCTGCAGAGGGAAGAAAGTTGTTCTCGGCAAGGAAGGAGAGCAAATTTGTTTTTTGCTGGAGGTTTTCCTTTTGCCGCTCAGCGGCTCGTACGACTGCTGTGCCACCACTCATCTGAGAAGCCGAATCTATTACTTGTTGAACTGCCTCAAGACGACCATGGTAGAAATTATGTACATATGAGATGTCGTCTAAAGTAGCATGTGCAGCATCCGAAATCGAAACGGGACTCATGGATGTACCCGAGACAACTCGCGTGTATGTTCCCAATATGCCCGCAGGGATGACCCCACAGTGGATTTTGGACACAAACTCCACAAAGGAATCGTAACCGGATGTATCGCCGTCAAAAAAGTCTCCCAATTTTTCCGTCAGACGAAGACCCCGGCTGAATGTCTTTACCCAGCTGGCAAAGAACATAGCATTGATATGCCTTTGTATCAGCTGCCTGCTCTCCATCTTGATGATAGGCATCTCGGTGATGTGTTCAATGGGCCATTTGGGATTTTCCCAGGTGTTCGATCCAACGGGATTCGGAGGACAGAATGTTACGACCATCGTCTTTGTCTCACCTCGCCGCCCGGCACGCCCAGCGCGTTGCAAATAATTGGCGCTCTTGGGAGGAACATCGTTCAGAACGACCTCCGACACACCACCGATATCAACCCCCATTTCCATCGTAGTCGAGCACGACAGGATATTCAGCCTTCCCGCGACAAAGTCTTTTTCGTAACGCTCCAGAGCCTGCCGTTCTTGCTGGGCAGAGTGCTCGGCGGCTATGTATATTGGGCTTCTGCGGTAGATGTTCCTTCGAACATTCGGTACAATACCAAGTTCACATTGCTGATGCAGGGCAGAGCCTATCCAATTCTCGATTGCCAAATCGTTCATTTCGCCCGAACTGAAGGGATAGTAAGGGAAAGAAAGAGGCGCACCAACAAGGAATCTGCGAAAATTGGTAGCGCTAAGATATCCGCCCATTCTCGGGCTGTATCCTTTAAATATCGTGTCAACGATAACATTGTCAACAGGGCAAAGCCACGCAGATGTAATAAGTTCCAAACGAACTTTTGAGCCAGAAATATTGAGTTTGTACCCCTTATTGTCAATATCTGTAAGTTCCAGAACATTGGAACCGATAAAACGCCTCGCATCTTCAAGCACACCGTTAACAAGATCAATATCACGCTGCTCCATTTCCTCGGCCTCGGTCAGTCCGAGGGCTGCGCATAACAAAAGTACTACCCTTGACTGCTTTTCAAGAGGCTTACCAGCCGCATCAAGACGGATTGAGGGCCACTTCTGTACGGGACGACCGTTTCGGGTGAGAGTTGAATTTGCAGGATAGACAGTGGTAGAGAGATTATTCTGCGTGAGATAGTCAGCCTGGTTCTCGCTAATCATGTAGTGTCTACCACCCCGGATGATATAGTCAACGCATATCTTTAAAAAATCCTTCCAGTCCCGGTCGCTGATTCCGCGCGATGCCAATAAGGCAGGACATCTTGCACTTGACTCAATGGATGGATAGACGACTTTGACGAGACCCATGTTTTCCAATGAATTAGCTCGTTTTGGAATCCAGCCGAACTGGTCAAGGAAAAGGGAAGACAGGTATTCGTTCTTATCTAATTTGTTGACACCAATGATTTTTCCACGGGCATCGCTAAGATGCTTGTAGATTTTATCAAAATCTGCGTTGTGCAGCAGCTCGTCCTTGATGGAATTCCACTCGTAGGATTTCGTCTCCGGTTCCTGATTCGGAGACAGCTTCCTTTTCAGTGTTTCAAATTCACCCTTGAAAAATCCGGGAAGATTGTCTCCTTGAAGAACGAAGAAATCGTATTTCTGCTGCTCTTCTGCACTCAATCCACCACCAGGTGTAAACCCCTCTAAACGCTTATCTGCCAGATTATGGAATATCGCAGATCGAATCCATGTTCTCTCAACATCCTGATTAAGGCCCATGGCAGACCGCGCAGTTCCCTGCCTGCTATCTGTGAACGAGATAAACTTTCTGCCCTGCCAAATCAAGCTAAGATCCTGCTCCTCGGAGGGTTCTGCATTTTCCAGGATGATTGGGGCAAGTATACGCCCCATGAAGTTGGAACTTACCCGGAAATAATCAAGTCGCCCGATTTCGTTTCCGCAAGCAGGACACACATCCCTCCGTGTGGTCTCAAGTATGGCGCTCTTGTATTTAATGGCCGAAGCATCAGTTTTTTCTGCGCACACAACCTTTCCGGCAGAAATATCGAATTTTCTTTCTTCTACCAACATGTGATCACGAAGGCTCTCCCGTTTGGGTTTTGAGAGATAAAAAGTTGAATATACTGCCGTGGCATCCATTCTTGGCGTATCTGAATCAGAGGGAATATCGTCGTCATCTGATGTGTCTTCCAAGTCAAGGAAGAGGGTATCGTCCAGATCAACGAAGGACTGTTTCATCCTATAGCCTTCTGTTGTACTTTCCTCTCCGACCAGAATCAGCTCGCCGCAATGAGGGCATACCGCAACTTCCAGCAACTTTGACTTACATTCCGGGCATACGGTTTTCTGGATTGAAGTCAAACTGCCAATAGAAAGACGATTCTCCCTATGCCGGGTGCATTCCGGGTTAGGGCAGACATACATGCCGTTGATGGCCCGGATGAAAAAGTGCGCCCTTGTTGGCAGTAATGCAGCGGCATCGCCATCCTTGCCCAAACTCTGGATTTTTTCTCCGAGAGTGTCAATGACTTCAAGCATTGCCTCAGTAGATTTTGATGAAGCACCGGGCAGGAACTTTGATATATCGTCCAAGTCGAGGCTGGCACTGTTATTCAGACGTGTCCGCAGGCGGAGGATATCGCTATATGTTACTTTGGTCGAATACCTTTGATTAATTTCACTTATGCGTTCCGATGCTGTGAATTCATCCAGCTCCGGGATGATTCTATGCCCGTCTATAACTTCAATACTGTCAATATCTTTTCCTGTAAGGTTGGCTACAAATGATTTCAGGCGCGCATGCGAATCCACACCGCCCTTATCACCAATTGTTGCTGATGTCACGGCAAAATTTACATCATCAATGCTTACTCCGAACGCATCCAGAACACGTCTTAGTTGTAGCGATAATTCGGCTGCCGAGGATCCTGTGTAAGTGTGTGCTTCATCCAGTAATATCCACCTCAGTTTCCCCTGCGATTGCTCCAAAATGGTCCTATCATCTTTCCTGACAAGCATGTAGTTCAACATAGTGGGATTAGTGAACAGTATCTGCGGTGGTGTCTGCCTTATCTGGGGACGCGTTATGAGCTGCGGATAAGCTGCCTCTGTCTTTGCTGCGGGGAGATTATTCTTCTCTGTGTCACCATTGTAGATTGCATATGTAACTTTTTCAGGCAATGACCGGCACCATGCATCTATCCTCTGCTGCTGACTTTTCATCAATGCATTGAGAGGATAAAGGAATATGGCTTGCACACAATTCTTCTCCCTCCTTCGATAAATATCCTGCAATACAGGAATCATGAAGCACTCGGTTTTGCCGGAACCGGTGCCAGAAGTGACAACAATCGTTTTCTTTTTGGGCGACAGCATTCCTTTCCAAGAACGGGTCTGGTGCTTATATGGATGCCTGTCAAGAGGGAAAGCGTACCCTTTATCCGCCGCAGACAAGGCGTTTACAAAATCAGCATCGAGTATATGCAGTCTGCTTGCGTGTTCCTCAAATGTTTCATTCCCGGACTCCCAAGGAAAGATTGACTGAAAGACCGGCTTGGCAAGCAACGGCTCGTCCTCAGTGAGAAGCCACTTCATATATCGCTGCTCACGGATACGTCCTGGTAGCCACATGGATGTCAGGGCATCAACCAATGCGCTGCGCGAAGAAACATAGAAATCCTTGTAGTTCATGTCAGTGTTTATTTGCAATTATCCCCATCCCCCGAAGAAGAATGCTGCTATATGTGTTCTTGAAATATTCGCGATAAAAGTTTATCGTCCGCCGCCGGGCCATTGATTCGGAAGAGTTGTCCCATATATCATCTACGGAAGCATCCATGATATTCTCTGCCACAAAGATGGGCCCACAAATCATTGTCTTCTGGCTACGCGTCATTTCAATGTCCGGCATATACATGGAGGATTTGCATCCGAGACGAAATTCAGTGACAGGAAGGTCTGCATTGTTGTCACTGATGCCAATTACTTTTGCCCTAAAAGACTGGATGGAGGCGCGGTCAAACGCCGGCTCCGGAGAGACATTGTTTGACGAGATCATTTTGGCGAATGTCGGTGAGGCCTCCGGACCAAGCGTTACGGAATAGAGGTCGGTGAGGAAACCAAGGAACTGTCCGATAACATCTTGAATCAAATGCGGGAATGCCATCAGTTTGTCAAAAATCAGGCCTACGGTGTTGTTCCATATGCGAGGCCTTACCCAGTGTATCGCGAGGTTGAACTCCTTTTCGAAATCTCCTATTCCTTGCGTGAGCAGTTCTTTGTGCCCGTTGTAGAACATCGCTGCAATAAACTTCGCAATCAGCTGTTCCTCCGATGCGCATACCACCAGCTCCTGAAAATATGAGAATGGCACATGGTAGCGACAAGCTATTGAAAATGAAGTACAGAGAAGTTTCCACGCATTGCTGTCAATGCTTTCTTCAAGAAGACACTCGCGAACTTCACCGGAATGTTGCAGGACAGGATACGGGAAGAATGAGGGCTTAACACGTCTCAATGCATTGAGACCTGAGAATACAAGGCCATGAGAAGCGTGAAAATCTTCAGGAATAGCGAATGTCCCGTCTTCATCTCTGTCCAATGTGTAGACAGCGTAGTTCTCTTCATTACGGTCTGCGCCAACCGGGCATATCAGAAGATCTCCCTCATACTCCCTGAAATCGTTTTCATGTACTCCCTTAGGATACACGGCAAAGGAGTTACCCGCCTGTAGAGAGACCTTCCTTACAAAGTGGCGGACAAAGAAGCGTTTGCTACCAATCTTTAGTATTACCGAAGAATTTCGGCTTGATCGTTCATCCCCATAGAGGTTAAACATCCTGTCTATCGAATCAACATAATCCGATAGAGGTACTATTCCTTCCAGGACGCGGCTGCTAATTGAATTATACAACTCGCCCATATGGTTGCCATCATCGTAACTCACGGAGATTGAATCCCGAGACCCGTGCGAAACAATTTTATAGAGCTGGAGCTCGGAATATGAAAGTACGGCTCCATTGGGGATTTCATTCCCTTGGGAGTCCTTCACATAAGTCCCATAGAAGGGAAGAGGCACTTCGATTTGCAGGATTGGTTCCGCCTGACGGGCGAATGAAAAGGTGCAGGTAAGAGCCTTCGCGCCTACCTCCTTTGACCTTTCAAACACCCACGTTCCGGCTCTTCCCTCCGTAAAAGTAAAAGCTTCGTCCTCTTGTGGCCTTGCCGACACCCATTCGGAACTGTTGACGGAAAGTTCTGTCTTATAGGCGGACTCATCATGTGATGAGAAATACAGAGAACCAATGTTGTAAAAGCGGAAAGTTTCGTAATTGTCATCGGGGTAAATAACCTTAATGTCCAGCAGCCCTATAGGAAGGCTGACACCACGCTTTAAGTTTCTCCATTCTGATGCACGACAGGTTTTCCACTTTGCGACAAAATTCTGGACGGGATTACGTTCTCCATCATACACACGAATCAGTGGAGCCTTCGTGCAGAGACGGTAATTGCTGCTTTCCAGCCACTCAAGATAGTTATCGGAAAACTCGACAGCATAGGGAGTGAAATTGTTGTGCAGCGTAATAATCTCGTCGGAATCAAATCGGGCGAGAGTGATTTCCTTTTTGAATGTGGCGGCATAAAGATTCTGACCGCCGAGATTAATACCGTATTGTTCATCGCTTTCCCAATCCCCCGTGAATACGGCAATGTTGTTCTCGGAATTTGCTGTTTGGGTCCTGACATATATGGTCCCTCCTATTAGCTGGAATACCTGCGGATAGGTGAAGTCAGGGGCATTGGCTCCCGGGATGGAGAGGAACAGGCGTTTGTCATCATCGCAGCGCAGTTTCACTTCTATTACCGGTTCGCCTTTCCAGACAAAAGCACTGGAAAGCGCCAGATTGATTCTGCTGTAGATAGCGACCGTTTGTTCACCCGTATCCGGATCATCTTCATATCTCAGCCTTACATATTTGGCAACAACCCGATTGCTGATGATGACATCAAAACTGTAGCAGTTGGCTATATCGATTCCCGGCAAAGATGCGGAACTGATTTCTTTGACAACATCAAAGCTGTATAGGAGAGAGTAATCCATCCCGTCACCAATATCCAATTTCCAACTGATGGAGAATGGTTTTACATGTCGCTGTGACTTCGCTCTTTTATACTCGTTCCTGAGGGATGATGTCAAATCTCCAAGGGTGCGTTCATCGGCATCGTATGGAAGCAGGTCATTACTGCCATCAATTATGGCGTGGGCCACCTGTAAACTGATGTCGTAAATGCTGTCGTTCTGAAAGGAGCTCGGTAGGTAAGTAACACAGTTCAATGATGAGACAAACGAAGCATCCGTCTCATTCCAGTCCACATTCAGAATGGTCAGTTCCCGCACCAATCCTTTCAAAAAGTTCTTGTAGTTGGACAAGTTGTTCCCTGAGGTTATATGGCGCATCGGGATGCCTCCCTGACACAACAGGGTACGAAAATATTCCGTCCGTGCAGTTTTAATAAATGGGAAGTGACGGTCAACCAAAGCCTTTCTGGCAGCCTTATACAGTTCCTCCGCATCATTCACACCAAGGTCGGCGGCAACAGTCTCTTTTGAAGGGGAACCTCCGTTATAGTTTCTACGCCACCATTCCGCATAGCAAATAGCCGCTTCGGGGCCGAAGTTCGAAAGGTCTCCAATAATTTCTGCCTCTTGCAGAACTATCTGCAACTCGGCATACTCTTCGTCGGAGACACATAACTTCCACAGAGGCGGTTCTATGGTGCGGCATCCCCTTTCCTGCAGAATGTTGTTGTAGGTCTCATGTAGGTTATTGCTGGAATCTTCCATTTTTCGAAGGTTATCAGTTGCGGCTAATAGAAGCTATATGTTTTCCAAATCGCTGAGCATGCGGGATATTAGCCTACGGAAGCTGGTTTTGAAGGCCTCGCTCTGCTGATATTCGCGGTAGAGGGACATGTCACCTTTGCGCTTTTGGCGGATGACGCGGTCAATGATGGTGGTCATAGTGGCCTCGACGGCTTGTTGGTCGGGGTTGCCGATAACAAGGTCCTGATAGTCTTGGTCTGCGGCGACTGCCTGAGTGATGCTCACGAGCTTGGCCCTCTGGTCTTCTGGGGTGGATTCCCAACCTTTGAACCAGTGTTCGTTGAACTCGCGTATGATTTCATCGAGCGGGTCGCGTGTGGGGTCGTCGGCGGATCCGGCGTTCACCATTGCGGGTTTCAGCGGGTCGATTGTCGCTTCACCGGCATCGAGGGTGATTGTCTCGTTGAGGGCGGTGCGACGGAGGCCGTAGGTGTTAAGGTCAACTGAATCAAGCAAGTCCTTTATGTCATCAAGCCCCGGACCGGTTACGATAAGCTGGGGAATGAGCAGGCGCAGGAACCAGAAGAGCTCTTCCCAGGCGGGGACTTCGTAGTCCATGATGGCCGCCACACGGGAGTATATCTTGACGAACTGCTTGCACTTCATCTTGAAATCGGCCTTGCCGTTTTCCGTCCATTCGATTTCATTGTTGAAGCGGTCGGCAGCACGGTCGATGATGGGTGCGAACTGGTCTGCAGGTGCGCCATGGACATAGAGGGCAATAAAATCGTTCACTTCCTCCATGTCGAATACGCCTATGGAGAGGAGCGTGGCCTTCAGCTGGTGGAGGATGTTGACATCAGTGGCCTCGGAGAGTGTAGTAGCCGTGAAGAAGTGGTCGAACGCTTCCTTGATACCTTCTTTGGTATTGTAGAAGTCCAAGATAAATAGGTCTTCGCTGAGCTTGCCCTGTTCGGGGGCAGAGCGGTTCAGACGCGACAGGCACTGAACGGCAAGAACTCCGTTCAAAGGCTTGTCGATGTACATTGCCGCAAGTTTGGGTTGGTCAAAGCCAGTGATATACTTGTTGGCAACCACGAGGATGCGGTTTTCGTCCTTTTCAAACTCGTCGGCTGTCTTAGATTCAGGAAAGCCGTTTATCATAGCCTCGGTATAGTCACGACCCCCAATGTTCTTTGTGTCGGAGAATGCTATGAGAATGTTGTATGGCAGCTTCTTTTCCGCCTTGATGTCACAGAGTGCCTGATAATAACGTATGGCGCATTCTATGTCCTTGGTGACAACCAGCGCCTTAGCCTTGCCTGAAAGTTTATGGTTGCGGTACATCTTGGCGTCGAAGTGTGCAATCATCACCTCGGCTTTCGCCCTTATGGTTTTGGGTTCCCGCTCAACATATCTGCGCAACTTTTTCTGGGCACGCTCGGAGTCGTACTCCAGATTATCTTCGATGCTCTTGGTGAGTTCGTAATAGCTGCGATATGTGGTGTAATTGGTGAGTACATCAAGGATGAAGCCTTCCTCGATGGCCTGTTTCATGCTGTAGAGGTGGGAGGGGTGGAATTTCCCTTCCTCATCTTTGATGCCGAAGCGCTCCAGCGTTTCTCTCTTAGGAGTGGCCGTGAAAGCGAAGTAAGAGGAGTTGCTGCTCATCTTGCGGTCCTTCATAATCTTCTCCAGCAACTCATCCGTTCCCAAGCCTTCCTGATCTTTGTCTTTCTGGATCGAGGCGTTTAGCTTGTCGGCGGCAATGCCGGACTGCGAGGAGTGGGCCTCATCAATAATGATGGCAAAGTTGTGGTCGCTCACGTCGGCGATGGTGTCGCAGATGTAGGGAAATTTCTGTATAGTAGTGATAATGATGCGTTTCCCTTTCTCAATAGCCTCTTTCAACTCCTTGGAAGTGTCGGCGTGGGCAATAATCTTTTCACTGTGGCCGAAGGCCTTGATGTTGCCGGTAATCTGCTTGTCAAGCAGGCGGCGGTCGGTGACTACGATGGTGGAGTCAAAGAGATGGAGGTCAAGGGCCTTTGCGCGGACGGCATCCATGGAATCAGGGCAAACCCCGATAAGCTTGTAAGCAAGCCATGTGATTGAGTTTGACTTGCCGGAGCCTGCCGAGTGTTCGATGAGATAGGTCTTGCCTACGCCAAGAGACGCGACATCCTTGGTCAGTTTGGTAACGACATCCAGCTGGTGATAACGCGGGAAGATCAGGCGCTTTGCATTGCGCATGATATGCGGCACTTTCTTCCCTGTCTTGGCCTCACCGTAGTCGAACATCACGTAGTTCATCAGGATGTCAGCTATGGTGTCCTTGCGCAGGATGTGCTTCCACATGTAGGAGGTCTTGTAGCTTCCGTCCGAGCTTTCAGGATTTCCGGCACCCTTTCCTTGCTCAAGGCCCTTGTTAAAGGGCATGAACCATGTGTCTTTGTTCGCAAGACGGGTTGTGAAAAAGACCTCGTCCTTATCCATAGTGAAATGAGCCAGACAGCGGCCATAATTCAGAAGCGGCTCGGTAGACTTCCTATCGGTCTTGTACTGCTTCTGGCCGTCCTTTCGGGCTGTCTGGTGCGTCCACGGGTTCTTTAGCTCGAAGGTGAATAGCGGCAGGCCGTTGAGGAAGATTACCATGTCAATCTCAAGGCCCGGGTTCAGCAGGGAGAAGGTTTGCTGCCGGGTGACGGAGAACTGGTTCTGGGCGTATTTGGCATGGCTGGCCACGCTGTCGGAAGGAGTAGGCTTGGGGTAAAAGAGTGTCAGGTGGATGTTCTCGACATCAATACCCTCGCGCAAGAGCTTGATGATGCCGAAGTTCGCCATTTCGGTGTTGATTTGGCGCTGCACAACGGTCTTGAGATCCTTGCCCTTGAACTCTGCCAAGGTATCCTTCTGGGTGGTTTCCAGGAACGACCAGAGGCGGCGCGTGTCGATAGCCTCCTTGCTGGGCATATCCTTGGGACTGCCCCACCAATACTGGTCCGGATTGGGAGTCTGCGCATCAATATCATCCCTTCCTGCGGCCTTGCGCTCTTCTATGGTGCTTCCAACAAGAGCTTTTTCTATCAGGCATTCAAACGCCTGTTCGTTAGTCTTCGAGAATATCATATCACCTTGACTTTACCTGTAACAACGTTGTTTATAATGATTTGCTTGCGCTCTTCAAGCCTTTTAACCAAATCTTTTTGCTGAGCTATAGCGATGTCAATCTTTTGAAGTTTCGGCAAGACATCTGCGACGATTTGACGCTGCTCCTCTATTGGTGGAATAGGGAGTTGGACAGCATTTAAGTTTGCCTGACTCAATTTTGGTTGTGCAGAGCCAGTAATAAAGAGTGTATAGTCAGCTGCCTCCAATACCATAGCCATAAACTCATAATCGTTACCTGCTGGTTTAAGGATATGGGCATGATTATTCACCCAAAATTTACCCTCTGCCCTATATACCAAAGGTAGATTGCGAAGCACAAGATTTCCACCATCCTCGCCTATTAAGAGAACCTTGTCATCTACATTGTAGTGGTCTATCTTATCAATTACTCCGGATGCACCATAGTAATCATATTGTGGATTTGTCCTCTCTCTTTGGTCTGCAGTAATCGGTTGTCGTAAGTGGTCATGATTGGTCACGGTGTGACGAAGCTGCACTAAATTCCAATGCTTAGGGATAGCCCCTACCCAAGGGATTCCGGTTTCTTTTAGTTCTGCATCTGGATTTATTCCTTTTGTAACGGCGTGGTTTGCGACTATTTTCTTCCGTTCGTTGAGGAGGTCTATCATGCGCTGTTGTTGGGCGATGGCTTCGTCAATCTTGGCGGTGGCGGTGTCGAGATAATTGACCATTGCGTCTTGCTCTTCCCGCGGTGGAATAAGAGTAGGCACTTGTCCAAAATCATCCGTGTACATCCTCCAGCGCGATGGGATTACCCCTATAGAATGTCTGGCAAATTCTGCAAGATACATGGGTGTCTTATACAAATAGTGCATGTACTTGGGATTGTTGTCACCCAAAAGTCCGTACACGCAATATGCAGGACTAACAAGCCCATTATATGCAGATACGCCAAGTCCACCCATCCAGGCAAGCATGATATTGATTACGAGGTCGTTTTCTTTCACAACCTTGTAGCCCACAAGGGATTCACTACGAGAGCCATCTGCAAGTGTAATGCCGTCATATTGAGAGACGGACAACAAGTCCTCTGAACCTGTAGAGGATGCTTCAAACTTCTCCCGCCAGAGAAACTTGGATTTCAAGAGCCCCCAATGGCTAGGAATCTGCCCCATCCACTCGAAGCCGCTGTCCTTATATGAACTATATCTATCCATGGCCTACAGCAGTTCAAACAGAGATTTGATGTAACCCTGACTCTGGCGGTCGAGTTCCACGATGTCGGCCTGATTCTCTTCGAGTGTGCGCAGAGGAACCGGCTTGTAGAAGTACTTATTAAAGGAAATCTCGCAGCCTATCTTGGTAGGCGCAATGTTAATCCATGCGTCTGCCACATAAGGCCTTACTTCGCGCTGGAAGTACTCGTAGATGTCTTCTTTGACAGGTATCTTTTCGGTATCGCGGAGATCGGAATCGGTCTCGTACTCGACGAACTTGCCCTTGCCGGAGGGATGGTAGCCATAGTCGGCGAAACGGCTCCTGTCAACCTTGAAGACTGTTTCCAATGCGTCAAGGTCTTTTGCACCGGCCTTGAGCTCTTTCTTGATCACGGGAGCGGCTGCCGGGTCGGTGACGGACATAGCACGGGCAATGGCCTTGAGCCGGGCTGCGCTGAGGCCGAGTTTCAACTGCTTTGCGGCATCGTCTATCTTGCCGGAAAACACGCCGTAATCCATGTACACATCATTCCCGATGGCCTTATGAAGTTTCTTTGCTGCTTCCATAAGGGCTTGACGCTCTCTCCATTTGGCTGCGGCAACAAGACCTGCAAGCTTCTTGTCCGTGACCTTGATTTCGTTCTCCTGCAGGTATTCCTTTATATCGGTCATAACGGATTCAAGACCGGTGAATACCATTTCCTTGTAGGTGTCGTACAGCCACTTGGAGAGTTCCAGATTGCCCTTATCGAACAACAGTTCGTCAATCTTGATAGCGTTGAACTGGCTGCGAAGACGGAGGGGGCGTTCTATAGTGACGGAGTAGTAGCGAAAATCATCGCCGTCGAAGACTTTGGACACAACCTTGTGGTCTCCGTCCACCAGCTCTTCGTTTGTGAAATTCTTGTGGGCCATCAGGATCATTTCACGAGCCTTGGGGTCGATAGTGCAGTTACGGCTGCCTTGGTTCTTGCGAAGTTTCTCGAAAGCCTGAGAAGCATCTATGAGCTGAATTTTATCACGGTGCTCCCAGTCTTTCTTGTTGGTGATGAGCCAGACGTAGGTGGAGATGCCGGTGTTGTAGAAGATGTTGTTCGGAAGCTGGATGATGGCCTCCACCAGATCTTCTTCCACCAGGTGACGGCGAATGTTGCTTTCTCCGCTGCCTGCATCACCGGTGAAGAGAGATGAGCCGTTATGAATGGAGGCAATACGGCTACCCTGTGGCTGGGACTCCAAATCTTTCATTTTGTTCACCTCTTCGAGGATGAACAGGAGCTGGCCGTCGGATGTACGGGGCGTGGAATCCGTCACTTCTCCTTCTCCGGCGAAATTCGTCATCGTGAAGGAGAAACGGTCATCGAGAAGCATTTTCTCGTGGTATATCTTCTTCTTGTCCTCCTTCCATGACTTGCCGTAGGGCGGGTTGGTTATCATGTAGCCGAAGGTCTGGTCGGAAAAATGATTGTCCGTGATTGTGTTGCCAAGGTGGATGCCGGAAGGGTCAACTCCCTTAATTATGAGGTCGGACTTGCAGATGGCGTAGGTTTCGGGGTTGATTTCCGTACCGGAGAGCTGGATGGCGTTGGAACGGAGGCCAAGGCCAAGCAGGTATTCACGGCCTTCTGTAAGCATGCCGCCGGAGCCGCAGGCCGGGTCGTAGAGGGAGATAATCTTGGGGAGGTTGTCCTTTACCGGCTCAAATACGAGATGCGCCAGCAGGGTGATGGCATCGCGGGGCGTGAAGTGTTCTCCGGCCTCCTCGTTGTTCTCTTCATTGAAGCGGCGGAGGAGTTCCTCGAAAATGGAGCCCATGCCTATGTTGTCAAGGGCGGGTATCTTGAGTCCGTCGGGGCCGATGACCTCTTTGTCCGTGAGGTTGATACGGGGGTCTGTTATGCGCTCAATGATGGCAAGAAGCCGATCATTGTCGGCAAGCTTCTTGGCTTTGTTGTAGTAGTCAAAGCTGCGGAGCACGTCGCGGACATTTTCACTATAGCCGCCCATGTATTCCACGAAGTTGTCGTAGAGGATGTCGTTGTTGTCGGTCGCCTGAGACCTGATGCGGTTCAGCGTCCACTTGCTAGTGTTGAAGTATGTGAGGCCGGTGATGTCCTTGATGGCGTCTTCGTCAATGATTTCCAAGTTCATCTCTTTCTGGGAGACGAGTTCCTCATCCACTTCTTCCTTGGTGGGTTCTAGCAGGGCATCGAGGCGGCGAAGAACCACCATGGGGAGAATGACATCGCGGTACTGACCACGGAGGAACACGTCGCGGAGAACATCGTCTGCGATGTTCCAAATGAGGCTTACCATCTGGTTATGTGAACTGTCCATATACTGTTTATCTCTAGTTCAACGTTGCAAAGGTAGGTTGCTTGAATGCAATACATTTGCACAATTGTTATATTTCTTGTTTTCTTACAATGTTTTCTATTCTTCGGTTCAGCTGCTCGCGGAAGTCCTCCGGCTCTACAATCTTCGCCGTATCTGCATACCGGAGCAATTTAGATTCGAGCTCCTTATTGGGGATGATATCCATCCAGACTTCTGCGTAGCCGTTTTCTTCAACGGATTTTCCTGAAGGGAAATGTATTCCAGGATAGAAAGGCTTGGTCCGAAGGTAGAAATAGTCGCGCTTTGCCGCCCTATCTGCTTTCTCATCCCCAGTATTGAAATCAAAGCGCAAGACCAAATGAATGGGAGCCGCATCAATACGGGTAACACCCACAATCCCGTCAAAGTAATCTTCTTTGAAAACCTTGAGTTCTTTCAGACTGATTTCCCTATATCCCGTGTTCGCGCATTTGACTTCTCCTATCCTGTCTAATGCCAGATTGAGAATACCGGATTCAGGCTTGCGCTCCTTAGCTGCCTTGGCATTCCAGCCGAACAGAAACCACCTGTTATTGTACTGCCTGACAAAATACGGGTGAATAATCTTTTTCTCCGGAGTCCCGAAGCCACTCGCATAACTGACTTCGATAACTTGACGGTTCATTATATAGGAGAAAAACTCATGGACGCGCTTGCTGCTCTCATATTCGAGATTGTCTCCGAAGTCTATTGCCTCCAATGCCATCAGATTTGTAAAGTATGTGTCCTGGAGCATCAGCACTAGATTCTGAAGCCATTGGAGGCGTGGATTACGGTCTTGAATGGCATCAATCTGTTCTTCCATTCCACGAAGATTCTCTTTCAAGTCATAAGTAACGATAGAGTAACTTGTGTCAGAATAGGAAACTCTTCCTGATGCACCACGTTTTCTTAGTATGGGCGCTTCGTAAAGTTCCTTCATGTCATCAAGGTCGTACTGCAGCTGTCGGCGTTGGATAGTACTCCCATAGGAAAGTGAAGCATTCAGACGTTCGAGAAGAACACCGAGGGGCAGCCCGTCCGGACTGTTCCTAAGCAGTTTGTCAATCAACTTATAGCGTTGAAACTGTCTTTTATCCATAAATCGGGAGAATAGCACCATAAAGTTACTGTTTATCCTTGAGTAATGCAAGAAAACTGCACAATTGACCTTCACTTTTCCAGACACTGCCGTGCTTCTCGACAGATATGGACCTCAATCTGCTGGAACCAGAGAAGAAAACAGAGGTTTATGGGCACTTACGTGAGATTGTCCTAAAATATGGGATCAGTAGATAGCGGGCTGCGAGTTCTGTATTACCGACCACTTCGAACACACACAGATGCGA
>CAVHNN010000035.1:0-17971 GCA_963637465.1 Paludibacteraceae bacterium | reverse complement strand
ATCGGATACCTATATGCAGTGCAAGGCTCTACGCTGTCATTCTATCCTTATGCGGGCCTGGCCGCAGGACTGAACATTCTGGCAAACGCCAAATGTCAGGGGGAAACAACGGACTTCTTTGATGTCGATAACGATGGTGACGGACATTGGAAAAGGTTTCAAATAGGAGCCCAGCTTGGCATAAAGCTGATCATAAATGACAGGTTCACCCTAAGTTATGAATACCGTTCATTTGTCACCGAAGTTTTCGAAGGAGTGAAAACATCCTACAACTACTTCTTCATCGGAGTGCCTCTGCGCTTCTGAGGGATTGCACATGACGCTGGCGAATTATAGCAAATTCCGTTCAGAGTGCTATAACCTGATTTTCAAAACCCCATCTGAAAGCGACTTTCTCGTCAGGTTATAGCGTTTTCGCATATAGATGCTATAACCTGATATTTGTCGCCCGGCTTCCTCCCGCCTGCGGCCGGTCAGCATAGTCTGCACTTCTGTTCTGCGTCAGCGTCGTCCTACACGGACGGACACGTCCAATTTCCCCTCCTTCCAGAAGGCATCGTCATACTCAAAGCATCTTGGACAGAACACCCGGCGCATTCAGAGAACGCGGGAAACCGGCGCAGGCGCACAACCGTGAGAAAGCTTCCTTCAGTTCGTTGACCGTAACCCCGGAAAAGCACACCCCCGTCTATTGATGATTGCAGACCTTGCCGACATCGACCGTAAAGCCGTCCTCCATGGGCACGAACTTGCCCTTTTTTTTAGAAAATCAATAAGTTCTCTGGTCGTGAGATTGTCCGCGCTGCACATGTAGAACCTCTCCTGTGGCCCTGCATCATCTCAAGGGCCTCATGTCCATGTGTCATAATTCGTTTTTTTGTGAGATTCGGCAAAAATCACGGATTTTTCAGCCTTTGCGCCCCGATTTTCAATGTGATGTAAAAATGAAAAGAGACGCGATTGATTTCGGTTCCGACAGCATCCCGGGACTTTTCAGAAAAATCTTTATTCCGACATTGATCGGAATGGCCTGCATGGCGGTGATGACCACCATCGACGGCATATTCGTCGGCCACGGCGTGGGCAGCGACGCGCTCGCCGCCGTCAACATATTCGCCCCATTCTAGATGATCATGACCGGACTGGGGCTGCTTTTCGGCATCGGCTGCTCGGTGGTCTCCTCGGTTCACCTTTCGCAGGGCAATACGAAGGCGGCCCGGGTCAATATGACCCAGACCTTGATTTCCGGGGTGGCGCTTACGATGGCGCTGACTGCCCTCGTGCAGAGTTTCAGCACTGAGACGGCTTATCTTCTCGGCTCTTCGGACAGGCTTCTTCCCTATGTGCTCGACTATCAGAAATGGCTGTCTTTCGCTTTCTGCGCCCTGTTTCTGCAGTCTGTGGGGCTGCTCATCATCAGGCTGGACGGCTCCCCCAACTACGCTTCAGCCTCGGCGGCGGTTCCGTCCATCGTCAATGTCGTGTTGGATTATGTCTTCCTCTTCGTTCTCGACATGGGGCTGGAGGGAGTCGCCTTCGCAACCGCCATCACCCTCTCGGTCGTGAACGTCGCGACAATCGGCTACTTCCAAAGTGTCGAGAGGGCGCTCCCGGCCACATTGTTCTCGCTTTGCAGAGGTGTGATCTTCCTTGTCCCATGTTTTCTTGTCATTCCGCGCTTCGCGGGGGTTGACGGAATATGGCTTGCCCTGCCCACCACGGAAGCACTGACGTTCCTTGTGATTGCATCGTTCCACGTCTTCTCAGGGGCGCGGAAGCCACAAAACGCCATGAGTGCAACACTCCAATAAAACAGGCCAGACATTCAGAGCCAAGATCTCGACCGCCTCTCTGAGGCTGGCCGGTTTTGTAAGGGTAGCGTCCGGATCAAATTGCCATATTACACATCACTCAAAGTTCAATTAATTCACACCGCATAGCTTAATATTTTTAAAAAAGTATTAACTTTGAACAAAACCAGAAACTAATAACGTTATTACAATAAAAATGAGCAAGTATCTTTATGGTGCTGCAGTCCAAGGCATTCAGGGATTCATCTTTCATACGAATAGTCTGAAAGAAATTGTAGGAGCAAGCGCGCTCGTGGTGGACATATGTACGAATATCTTTGCCGAGCAGCTTGGCTATGACGAATTCAAACAACTGGAAGATGATTCGAATGCCATCCTCAACGCCGCGGGGAATATCAAGTATGTTTTTGAAGATGAGGACAAATGTAGAACTACCTTCAAATACTTCCCGAAGAAAGTAATGGAGATGGCTCCGGGCATCACTTTCAGTCAAGCCGTTGTGCGATTCGAGGACAAAGATACATTCTCGGATGTCGTTAACGAACTGGAGAAACGCTTAAGAATGGAGCGCAACCGCCCGGTTTCGTCCATAACCGTCGGACTTATGGGAATGCAGAGGATGCGTGAGACTTATCTCCCCGAAAGATTTCACATTCAAGGTGAATATTCAGATGAAGGCGCCTACCGGAAATTGCAGGCCGGTAAAGCTGATGCCCAAAATGAGCTCAGTCTACGGAAGAAAGCGATGGGCAACCTGTTGGATGAGACCGACCTGGAAGACTCCGACAATGTCAGTTTCTTCACAGGCGACAATAATTGGATAGCCATCATTCACGCCGACGGGAATGGACTTGGCCAGGTGGTCAAGTCCATTGGCGAGATAGACAAGGCAGGGAAAGACTTCCATCAATTTTCCAAGCTGTTGAACGAATCCACCATTGCCGCAGCACAAAAAGCAGTCGAAGCAACACTGGGCGCATTCCTCGGGAAAGAGTCGGGAAAGGAAAAGAAAAAGCGATTCTTCCCGTTCCGACCTATTGTTTTGGGAGGGGATGACTTGACAGCCATAATCAGGGGCGACCTCGCTATCAAGTTTACAGAAACGTATCTGGAGTCATTCGAAAGTCTGACAAAAACCAAATTCAACAGCCTTGCATCCAAATATCCGGTTCTCAAGAACGGGTTAACCGCCTGTGCCGGAATATCATTTGTAAAGTCCTCATTCCCATACTACTATGGGTACAATTTGGCCGAAGAACTGTGTTCCGTAGCCAAAAAAGACGCAAAGAAGAAGGAGAGAGTCGCGACTAAATCCTGCTTGATGTTCCACAAGGTTCAAGACAGTTTCGTAGCCTCCTATAATGAAATTATCCGACGTGAACTGACAACAGCAGACGGCCATTCCTTCAATTACGGGCCGTATTATTTGGACACCACAAATATCAAAGACCAGCGCTGGAGCATAGATAAACTTCTTCGCTCAGTAAAAAAACTCGAAGGGAAGGATGGCAATGCCATAAAGTCCGATATCAGGCAATGGTTGTCAGCGATGATGGAGCAGGGAGGCGGAGAAAAAGCCGCTCAAATAAAGGAGAGACTTACGAAAATCCGTCCCGGCGATAAAGAGTTCATCAACGAACTCACCTGCAAAACGAAATCTCCAGCATATGACGTATTGTCATTACATTCAGTTATTTATCAAGAAACAGCGCATTGAGTATGGATATAAAATATAAGCTTGAATTCTTTTCCTATTGGCATTGCGGTTCGGGCCTGTCCGCAGGAGCGGATGTCGATCTGCTCGTTGTCAAGGATGGAAACGGCCTCCCGTTCGTTCCCGGGAAGACAATCAAAGGACTTCTCCGCGAGGCGGCAGAAGAATTGTCAAGGCTGAACCCGCAAAAATATGCATCATCAGACGATTTGGCGAAAGTTTTCGGGAAAGCCCCGAATGCAGAGAATTCAGAAGGATCCATGGGGCGCGCATTCTTCTCAAATGCAGAATTTCCAAGAGAAGACAAGGTGAAAATTATCGACGAGAAGCTTGCCCGGTATCTGTTTGAGCGGGTAAACGCAACAGCCATAGATGAATCGGGAATTGCAAAAGAGCATAGTTTGCGGAGGATGGAGGTGGCGCTCCCCTGTATCCTGACAGGAGAAATCGACAGTATCCCCGAAGATGCAGAATCTACGATTGTTGATGCCTTGCGTTTCATCAAAAGGTTGGGAGAAAACAGGAATCGCGGTCTGGGCCGTTGTATGTTCACCGTCATAGAATAAGTGAATTATGGCAAAGTTACAATACACTTGCACTCTGCTTTCAGATGTAATTCTGAACCGGAACTCCGGGACCAGAACGCAACAATCCACGCTGGATTTCATCCCGGGAAACACTTTTTTGGGGATTGTGGCGGCAAGCCTATACCCAAGCCTTTCCCCTGAAGATTCATTGAAACTGTTTCATAGCGGGAAGGTTCGTTTTGGTGACGCACATCCTTTATGCAACGGTACAAGGTCATTGAGAATCCCGGCAGCCCTCTACTACAAGAAAGGGGAAGAGTTGAATGACGGCACGTTTCTCCTTTATAAATGGGATTCAGAGCCAGGTGCCCAGCCCAAGCAATGCCGTTCGGGGTTCTATGCCTTCATCGAAAGAAATGCCTTCGAGGTGAAGGCAAACAAATCCGTAGCCATAAAATCAGCTTATGACAGAGAACTGCGCCGGTCAAAAGATGAAGCCATATACTCATACGAGTCCTTGCGAAAAGGGATTGTGTTCGCCTTTGAGATTGACTATGATGAAGAAGCAAAGCACCTTGTGGAGAAGTTGAATCAGTCTTTGTGCGGCAGAAAACATATCGGGCACTCGAAAACTGCCCAATATGGGCTTGTAGACATAGAGAGTGCGCAGTGGAATACGGTGGAATCCTCTCCCACATTTGAACCGGATGTGGCGCTGGTCTATGCAGATGCACGGCTTATCTTCCTTGACAATGCCGGGACACCGACCTTCAGGCCATCCGCCCAAGATTTGGGATTCTCCGAAGGCGCGGAAGTCGATTGGGAACGTTCTCAAATCCGAACTTTCCAATATGCCCCGTGGAACTCCAAACGGCAGAATCCCGACACAGACAGATGTGGTCTCGAGAAAGGCAGCGTGCTGGTGGTAAAGTTGAATGGAACACAGTCTCCGACGGAATCTAAATATGTCGGGGATTATAAGGCGGAGGGTTTCGGAAATATCATTTACAACCCATCCTTCCTCAAAAGCGATGACCGAGGATATTCTCAACTTGTTTTCAAGACCTCTGAGTCAAATGGCAGTACTGCTGTCGCAGGGAACTCCACGGCGATGAATGACTGGCTTCTTTGTCATGCAAGAACACGCAAGGCCGGAGGCGGCAATACTGCATACGAGATAGCCAACAAATTTATCGACAACTACGCAAAAGAATTCAAAAAGAGTGAGGAAAGATTCGCATCGCAGTGGGGTTACATCCGGACACTCGCGGATAGTTCTACGGATTTGGATACTTTCCTCAAGAAACTTGATGAATACCTTTCTCATGGAGTAGCGGAAGAGAAGTGGACATATAAGAAGAAATATCTGTTCGATTTTATTAAAAAAGATGTTCCGGCCAATTCTGGCATTTGGCGCGAAATTATGGTTAATCTGGCTTCTGAAATGGCCAAACAATGTAAGCGATAATATGATGGCTAATGGTTCATTTTATAATATAAGGTTTCAGGCCCATATCATTCTGGAGGCGGAAACGCCCCTTATAATAGGTTCCGGAAACAAGAATGCACTTACGGATTCCACCATCCTCAAAGATGTAAACGGATTCCCATATATTCCCGGAACGTCAATAGCCGGAGTGATCAGACATTTGATTGATGAGAAGCAGCAGAACGGATATTTCGGAATCAAGTCTGCTGCCAAATCAAAAAGAAGCGTTTCAAAAGGCTCGGACATCATATTCTCCGAGGCAAAAATTGTGGATTTCGATGGCAAGGTACATGACGGATTCTCTTCAGAAGACAGCGATTCCGAATTTTTTAAACTGTACTCCAAACTTCCCAAGAGAAACCATGTCTGCATAACAGACAAGGGCGTTGCAAAAGAACAAGGGAAATTTGACGAGGAGGTAATATTCAAAGGCACACGATTCGCTTTTGACATAGAAATGGTCGCAAAGTCTACGGATACTGATGATGCCGAGAAATTCTTCAGTCAAGTCCTCGATATCTTGCGTTGTGAGGTGTTCCGGCTTGGAGGCGGAACCAGAAACGGTTTCGGAAAGATGTCGGTGGTTGAAATACGTAAAAGAAAGCTTGACCTTTGCTCTCCGCCCGGTCTGGAGGCTTACTTGTCATCATCATCATCGCTATCCTCAGATTATTCAGCCTATGGGTGGAAGCCTTGTTCGTCTGAAGGTACATTAGCAGCCGACTGGATCAAGTACGAATTAACCCTTACTCCTCGTGACTTTTTCTTATTCGGTTCCGGAATCGGAGATGATGAAGCAGATGATACGCCGACAAGAGAGTCGTTTGTTCGATGGGACGGCCCTGCGGGCAAGGTGATAAGGGATGCTATCCTTATCCCGGCGGCTTCTCTCAAAGGTGCTGTCTCTCATCGTGTTGCATTTTATTACAATCTCAAGAAAGGTAATTATGCAATGAATACGTCGCCTGAAGATTTCAAGGATTGGACAGGAAATCATAATACTGCGGTTAAACTTCTTTTTGGTTATCAAGATGATGATGGCGCCACTCCTCAAAGACGTGGGAACTGTCTTTTCAGCGACATTATTGCAGAAGCAGGCAATGATAAGATATTGAACCATGTAAAAATAGATAGGTTTACCAGCGGGGCGATAGACGGCGCACTTTTTTCAGAGAAAGTGGTCGAAAACAAGGATCTTGAGTTCAAGACGACCATTCTGGTGAAAAAAAGTGAAGAGGAAGGTTATGCTGAGGCATTGGATTGCTTGGAAAAAGCTCTTGACGACATTGACCGCGGCACGCTGACCTTGGGCGGCGGCAGTGGCCGGGGACACGGAGCATTCAAATGCAAATGGACTAAAAATATTGAGAATGATGGAAAGGCTACAGTTTAATAAATGCCAAGGTTATCTGTGGTATAGTGACCAAAGCAAGCCCAAAGTGTATATGGATGAGGATGTCGATTTTATTCTGGATGAAAACGTCAATCCATTTGTCATCGAAGGCCAACTATATTCTCCGGACACACAGGTATCGGTGAGCATCAGGTATGTGGACGGGCGATATATCGTGAACAGATATGCCCCAAACGAAAAAAGAGAAGGCATTGAAGAGGGCAAAATTGAACAATATATTCCGAATGTAAGACTCGGCCTTAAGGATAAGGTGTTATATTTCTCTCGTTTATGGGAAGAATGTGAAGAAAAGGAATATGAAGGTTTCAAGACACTCCGCCCATCTTCCCTTGTATTTAAAGGTATTGGTCGACCTATTAAAGGAAAATAGTTATGGCGATTATTAAAGCACCCTATAATTTTATTCCTCTGGAGAACACTGCGTTTTACCCCGAATGGGCAAATTATATTTCGCAGGATATTCCTTTTGAGGATGGCGTTAGCGGCAGCATAGAATATACCATCACTGCTGAAACTCCCATATTTGTCAGAAATGGTCAAAGACTTGAAAAGGACACTGCAAAGCGCGATAATCGATTCAGCCAAACATCTGACGGCAGATATTTTATTCCCGGCACATCTGTCAAAGGTGAAATCCGCAATATCCTGGAGATTCTAAGCCTTGGCAAGATGACTCAAGTCCAGGATAGTCGATTTAGCGTGAGAGACCTTGGTAGTGGCCCTGAAGGAAAACGGTACAAAGATCTGATAAGCAATGTATTCTGTGGTTGGCTAAAGAAAGATGGAGATAAATATACATTGGAAGATTGCGGGAAGCCCGGAAGGATTTCCCCGAAAGAAATTGACGGGCACTTTCGCTCGAAACTCGAAAATTTTGACCTTACTTTACAATTGGGGAACGCCAAGGCCGGAAAAAATCAAGCAGACGATGAGAAGCTGAGAGCCTCATTTACAAAATATGATCTTCTGCGGTGTATCAGGAAAAACGTTGATAATCAGTTGTATTTGGACGTGGATAGTCTTGAAGGGGAATTTGAATTTGTTAAAGAAGATGATTTCGGCAAGAAGTTCTATAAGTATGATTCTCAAGGTAAAAGAGGAATCCTTGTACTTACTGGACAACCATCAATAAGAAGACAGCAACCTAATGGCAAATGGACCGGCAAATTCTATGAATTTATCTTTTTCGCTCCCCAGAGAACAGTTGACGTTGGTGGGGATGTCATAGAAGATTTTCTTACTATCCACAAGAATAACTATGATTTTCTGCATTTGTGGAAGAACCGCTTGAATTCCGGGCAGAGGATCCCCGTCTTTTTCATAAAGAACGAAAAAGGCAAAGTCGCCGCGATGGGCCTGGCCTATATGTTCCGATATCCGACGGCCAATTTCATAAAGGGATCTATTCCTGCGGCGCTTCAGAGTTCTCTTCGCAAAGATTTGGCGGAATGTATGTTCGGTACGGAATCGAAGGTTCTTGGTGCCTTGAAGGGCAGGGTATTCTTCTCCCCGGTATTTGCTGAAGGCAATCCGCAATGTATGGCTCAAGTGAATACCACATTGAGTTCCCCAAAAGCTTCTTTCGGGCCTCTGTATGTCAAAGGTGGAACTTGGGATGACTCAAATGCCCTAATCAAAGGGCGTAAACGGTACCCGGTGAGAGACAATATCTGGAATAATGAACAGGGCAATGACAATACCGAATGTCACTTCATCCCTTTGGCTAAAGGGACTATATTCAAAGGAACAGTACGTTTCCATAATTTGAAAAAAGAAGAGTATGGGGCTCTCCTGTCGGCAATGACATTCAATGGACACAGTGAGTGTTTTCATTCAATCGGAGAAGCAAAACCTTTGGGATATGGTAAGGTCAAAATTGACATCACCAAGGCAGATGCTGTAAATCTTGTTTCTGGGGCTGAATCGGGAATGGAAGAAGCACTCGGTTCATTCAATGCGATGATGGAGAAGTCCTATCCACAATGGAAAGCATGTTCTTCAGTAAGAGAACTTTATGCAATGGCAAGCGGCATACCTTCCGGCAAAGAGACAGATTTTCAGTACCTTAAAATGAGTACCACGTCAGATGACAACGAGTTCAAGCGTGCTAAAGACAAAGACGAGAACCTTGCCCCGTTTACATCCATTATTGGGGGAGAGCAAACCGTGCCTATTCAAGGCAATCCAAGAAAGACCCGCAAACGGAAGGGCGACTTGGAAGCTCAAATAAAGGAATTTGACGACCAACTTGAAAAGGGTTTTAAATTGATTACAGTTATCCGGGAACATCTTGCTAATGGCGAACTGCTCAAGGCAAAGGCCAGCCTAGAAGAATTAGACCCGGGGATTGCCGAAAAAACAGAGCTTGAACATATTCTTGAAGCTAAAATTCAAGAACTTGCAGAACAGGCTGATAAGGGTTTTGACTCATTCATTTCTTCATACGCAGGAATGGAGCTTGAGAAGGCCATAGCTGAGGCGGAACGGCTGATCAATATCTGCTCCTGCCTTACGGAACTTTCGCCGGCAGAACCGAAATATGTAGAGGAAAAAATTAAATTGATGGATATCAAACAACAGCTGATGTCCGATGACAAGATTGGAAATCAGTCATTGACTGAATATTATGGCAGCATTCAATTATGTAGTGTGGCTGCATTTGCAGGCAAGCTGAAGAAATGGATGAAGGCACATAGATTAGACACCCTTACGGAAGATTTGGCTAAAGAACTCGGACAAATTATAAAAAGCAGGAGTAAGAATTTGAAGTCTGCTGACAAGAAAACGTGGCAAGACAGACGCAAATGGAAACCAATCGAGGACCTGATTGGCAAAGGAAATACAGACTCCGCTTTTCACCAATCAACAATCTGAATCGCACATAATGAAAACGAGAGTTTTAGTCATCAAATATGCCAACCGCCTGCCGATATCCGCCATCCCTTTGTTCAGAGGGGCGGTAATCGGCACGATGGCCGGCAATGCGAACATACTGTATCACAATCACAATGGAGAATCGTTGGTGTACCGTTATCCGTTGATTCAGTACAAACGCATTGGTCAATGTGCCGCCATTGTGGCCATAGATGAAGGCGCAGACATTATCGGACAGTGCCTTTCTTCCGGGGTGTCAGAACTGACGATAGGTGGCAGGAAAGCAGCATTTGTCATTTCAGACGTGTACACGACGAATTGCACGATTAGCGTCATTGATGAAGACAGTGAATATTATCTTCACCATTGGCTTCCGTTCAACTCGGAGAACTACCGGGAATACAATTCCATGGAAGATCTTTCATCGAGAATTCAATTTATGGAGAAGATTCTTGTGGGCAACATTCTGTCATTTGCCAAGGGTGTCGGTGTCTCTCTGGAGTCAAACGTGACTTGCCGGATAAAAACAATAGACAATCAGCGGCTTGTCACATACAAAGGGGTAAAGATGATGTCTTTCGATTTGGTCTTCAAGTCGAACGTCACCCTCCCGGACCTTGTAGGCATCGGCAAGGGGGTCAGCCTCGGATTCGGGACTGTGAACACAATACATAAAGAATAGCGCAAAAGAATGACGAATATAGATAACAATCTTATACACATCGCCCTTATCGGAGGACAGACAATGCCGATATACCTCGCTCTGCGGGAGACGGAAGCCGGAAAAGTCCTGCTGATTCATTCCGCCGAGACAAAGCAGCAGGCAGAAAAAGTCCGGACGGACATAAGTTTCGAGAAACCTGACCGTTCTGTGGAACTAATTGAGATTAAGCCCTATGACTATAGGCAAATTAGGGAGGCGATAGAGAATCTGCTGGACTCATTGGCGGCTTACACGGTGGAGGTGAACGTCTCCGGAGGCACGAAGCCCTGGTGCATAGTCTTCGGCATGCTGGCCGGAACGCACAAGAATCTGCAGCTTTTGTATGTGGATCAGAACAGCGTCATCTACAATTACGCGACATCGGAGTCGCACAATTTGGCGGGGAGCTTGAGCATAGCCGAGATATTCCGCCTCAACCAGACCGTCGTAAGCAACCACACGACTTTTGATGCATACACAGAAACTGACCTTGACGTACTTGAAAGAGTAAAGTCAATTCGGCGCAAATACCCCAAGACATTCAATGTCCTCACAATTCCGAACAAGAAAGACAAAAACAGGTATGCCAACAATATAAAAGATGCCATAGCGGACCCTACGAGCTGTTCCGAGATAAGATGGGACAAGAAGTACCAATCTGCTGAATCCGCCACGACACAGCAGTATGTCCTCCTGTACTTTGTGGACAAATGCGGCCGTCACGAAGAGTTCGAGCTGATTTCTCCTCACGCCTTCAACCTTGTCACCTCATCCGGGTGGTTTGAATACGAGCTTGCAACAATCCTTCACAAATGGTCTGCCTGCAAGGAGGTATGGTTGAATACGATATTCCCGTACGACAACAAGATGCCGAAAAATGAGATTGACATAATCGCGATGGTCGAGCAGAAGTTGCTATTTGTCGAATGCAAAACTCAAGTGTTTGACAATACGGACATTGACAAATTCGCCGCTGCGGTCAAGAATTACGGTGGGCTTGGAGCAAAGGCGATATTCATCACCCAGCAGAACATGAGCACCAATGCAATAGACAAATGCGAGACCAATGGCATCGCCCACTTCAGCCTTTTCGACGGTGCTAACAAATCTGTCAAGTACAAAGAACTGTATGACCTGCTTAAAAAACTGGTGCAGACCAGCAATACCAGATAGACTATGCCACGAAAAGTTTTCATGTCGGTACTCGGTACCGGGAAATATCTTCCCTGCACTTATAAAGGGGAGAAATCAGAAACGACAACGAATTATATCCAGGAAGCAACGCTAAATGAGATAGGGGCGGCATCTTGGGGAGAGGAGGATGCCGTCTATATACTCTTGACAGAAAAAGCAAGAAAAGCCCACTGGGCACCGAATGACCGAGACAGTCTGAATTCGATCCTTAAAAATCTTGGGTTGAGATGTACTGTAGAAGGAGTATCTATCCCTGATGGTCAGAACGAAACGGAAATGTGGGACATATTCAGTACCATTTTTGGACTTCTCAAAGATGGCGATGAACTGTATTTCGACCTGACCCATGGTTTTCGCACCCTTCCTATGTTGCTTTTAGTCCTCGGGAATTATGCCAAATTCTTGAAAAACACAAGGATAGCGTATATGTCATACGGCAATTGGGAAGCTCGGGAAAACGATGTGGCCCCCATCATTGACCTGCTTCCGCTGGTGGCGCTACAGGACTGGACAACTGCCGCCAGTTCGTTCCGGGAGACCGGCAGGGTCGAAATACTTTGCTCATTTTTGAAAGAAATTGTTAGGAACACCGCTGCCCCAAAAAACAAAGGACATCTCCTTAAGCTCCTGACGAATCTTGAATCCTTTCAGTTGCAGTCGGAGACATGTTGCGGGAAACAGATTTGTGACGGAAAAGCCGCCGGAGATGTTGTTTCCTATACCGAGCTCGTCATCAAAGACGGTTTTTTGCCGGATCCCGTCCGGCCAATATTACTTTCGATAAAAGACGAGGCCGTTCCTTTTGCCGGCCAAACGACGGACAACATTATTCGGCAGGCTATTCTCCGATGCAAGAAATATGGGCTGATTCAGCAGGGGTACACTATGTGTCAGGAGGGCATAGTAACAATCGTTTGTGAAAAATTCGCCGCCTTGAACCCCTATACCAAGGGAAGCCGGAGCAAGGATTATAAGAAATATAGAGAGTATTGGTCCTCAATTTTAGGGATATCCGACAATGACAAACTTAGCAGCGCGAAATGGAAACCGATTTTGAAAGACAACAGAGAGCTCACCTGCTCCATATTCGCGCTTGACTGGGTTGGAGAGTTACGAAAACGATACTCTAAACTGACGAGAGGGCGCAATCATGTCAATCATGGAGGTTTCACAGGTGATTTGCCAGCAAAAAAAATCAGGGATGAGTTCAGCGGAATTGTTGACGACTTTTTGGATTTCTGCGGTTGGAAACTGGAAAGCCCTAAACCGGCCTCTTCCCCGGAACCTCCAATATTCTTCAACCTCTCCAACCACCCGAGCGACAAATGGACGGAGGAGCAGAGGAAGGCGGCTGAGCAGTACGGAGAAATAATTGACCTCCCTTTCCCTGCCATTAATTCGGCGGCGGATGGTGAGGAGATTACCCTATTGGCCGAAGTGACCTTCAATAAGATTTTGTCTCTTGCCGAAGGCAAATCCGCAACGGTGCACCTTATGGGCGAGATGACCTTCACCTACGCCCTTGTCACAAGGCTCAAGGATGCCGGCATAAGATGCGTCGCGTCCACAACTGACCGCATGGTCTCGGACAACGCCGATGGCACGAGAATTACACAGTTCCACTTCGTAAGATTCAGAGAATATGAATGACAAGAAGGATATAGTCCTCAACTCCGGGCAACAGGGCGCGATGGAGAAGCTCAAGGAGTTCTTGACGAACCCTGATTCCAAGGTTTTCATACTGAAGGGGTACGCCGGAACGGGGAAAACAACGATGATCAGGACTCTTGTCACCTTTATGCGTGAACAGGCGATTAACTTCGGGCTTCTGGCATCCACCGGAAGAGCGGCGAAGATTTTAAGCGACATTACAGGAGTTTTGTCCAAGACCATCCATAGCGAGATATATGGTTTTGGAGGCTTCAACTATGACACGGACAAGATTGAAGAAGAAACAGAGCTTCCTCCGGGCACCCAGCTGGTCATTCAGTTCGGCCTCAAAAGTTCTGGGGATTCTGCAGACGTATACATAGTTGACGAAGCGTCTATGATTTCTGACGAGGAGGACAACTCTGCGGTGCAGGCAAGATTCGGGACGGGCAAACTGCTCTCGGACCTTCTGCAATTCAAGCAAGATTTGAAATTCATCTTTGTCGGAGACCCTTGCCAGCTGCCTCCTGTACGCGGAGGAATCTCCCCGGCATTGAACATTACATATTTCAAAACTCATTTCGACATTGATGCTTCCGAGACTACGCTGACGGAGGTGATGCGCCAATCCGGCAACAGCGGTTTACTCCAGGCGGCAAACCAAATCAGGCAACTTTGGCATAAAGCGCCCGATAACGAAAGCTGTTATCCTTTGAACAGCTGGGGCAGATTACCTTTGCGAGGTCACCAGAACCTGATGCTTGTCAAAGATTTAGAAAGTTTGACAAACGGATACCTCAATGATATCAAGGGCGGCAAATATTCGGAAGCGGCATTCATTTGCAATAGCAATTCGGCTTGTTATAAGTTCTCTCTCCAGTTTCGTAAAGCCTTGGGGTTCGACGGAAGCCTTCAGCCGGGCGAACTGCTTTTGGTAATGCAGAACAATCTTATTTCCGGGCTACGCAACGGTGACCTTGTCGTTGTTGAACAAATTTCCGCAGCTTCCGAAAAGCGTGCCGGCCTGACATTCCGACAAATAAAGGTCAGAGAGCTCAACTCCGGGAAGGCTTTCACACAACTAATGATAGAAGACATCCTTTATCAGAGCAAGACGAACCTTGATTCCGACCAGCAGAACCGGCTGTTCGTGGACTTCGCAATAAGTATGAGGAAGATGGGAATCGGAAGGAATAATCCTGCTTTTGTCGAAAGACTGATGACCGATTATCACCTGAACGCGTTGCGCTTGTCATTCGGCTATGCGCTCACCTGCCACAAGGCGCAGGGAGGTGAATGGGAAAACGTGTATGCCGCCTTCCCAAGGAACGTCATGCTCAACCCGACCAAACAAAAATACCAATGGGTGTACACGGCGATGACACGTGCCCGACAGAAATTCTTCGTGGTGGACGACATCTACGTCAACGGCTACCGCAAGCAGTTTTAAAATTTATAGGCAGCAACATGGAATTGATACTTAATACTTTCGGAACATCGCTCTCTCGGGACAACGAGGGGTTTATGATTTGCAATCACGATGGATGCCAGCGCATCCCTGTCGCCGGAATCCGGGCAATCCAGATAAGTCGCGGGGCTCAAATTTCCAGCGATGCCGTGCTTCTTGCAATGGAGAACGAAATAGAAATCCTTTTTATGGATAAGGCCGGCAACCCGATAGGAAGAATCTGGAGTCCGAAATATGGCTCGGTCTCAACAATCCGCAAAGGGCAGATAAGCTTCACTTTCGGGCACGAGGCCGTGGTCTGGATCAAGGAAGTCATCTCCAAAAAGATAGAGAATCAGCAGGCAATGCTTCTTATGATGAATTCCTCCGGAGATAAACTCTTGCAAACCCATATCGACAAGTCCATCAATAGATTGAATGATTATCGTCAGAAAATCAATTCTCTGGATGGAGAGATCGTGAATGATATCGCCGCCACTCTCCGCGGTTGGGAGGGCGTATCATCAAAGATTTATTTCGACACCATCAATATATTCCTTCCCGAAAGGTACCGCTTCGAAAAACGCACTCAGAATCCGGCAATGGATCCGGCTAACGCCATGCTCAACTATGGTTACGGACTCTTGTACGGAAAGATTGAAGGCGCACTGATCAAGGCCGGGATTGACCCTTATGTCGGAGTGATGCACAGGGATGACTATAACCGGCCTGTACTTGTATATGATGTAATAGAGGTTTTCCGGGTATGGGTTGACTATGTTGTCTTCTCCCTTCTCTGTCAGAATGTCATCTCCGAAGAACATTACTCGCTAAAGGAAGATGGTTCATATTGGCTTGAGCCGCTTGGACGCAGGATGCTCATCCAGTCGCTCAATGACTATCTCGATGAGGTGGTCGATGACAAAGGGAACCCGCGCAGCAGGCTTACTAAGATTTCCCTTTATGCCCAAAGTCTGGCTCAACGATTCAGAAAATACGCATAGCTATGATATCGGTAGGAACCAATGTAAGGAACAATACGGAGCCTTTGAGAAAGGTAACGCTTGACTATCTTTTCAATGCCCTCAGGAATCCCAAAGCGGAATTCGAGTCAAAGATTCGACAATTGAGGGCAGTGCGCCAGCTCAACGAGGGACAATATACTTCTCTCAAGCAGCAGCTGCCATATTTTGTCTGTGCGGCATTCAATCCCGCCTTTCGTAAAACTGATAATTTCGCATATACGAGCTATTTTGTCATAGACATTGACCACATAGGTTCCAAGGGGCTGATCATCGAAGACTTGAAACATCGAATCATTTCAGACCCGAGGACATTGATGTGTTTTGTTTCCCCCGGAGAAGACGGACTGAAAGTGATGATGCAGCTGAAGGACAAGTGCTACGATGCCGGAGTTTATTCGGTGTTCTACAAAAGGTTCGTGAGCGATTTCAGCGTGCGATACAGCCTTCAGCAAGTTATTGATGGACAGACGAGTGATGTCACCCGAGCATGTTTTATGAGTATCGACCGCGATGCGTATTTCAACCCGTCCGCCGAAATGGTCGATATGGCTCAGATCATCAACCTGATGGACACCTCGGAACTGATGCGTCAGAAGAAACAGGCAGAAAAAGACATAAAAGAACTGACGGCGACGGATGCTCAAGACGCTGACGGGCAGCACGAACCTGACGATGATTCTATGGATAAAATCCGACAGCTTTTGAAAATTCGACAGAGGGGGAAGAGTTCGGCAGAGAAGAATGTATATGTTCCTGAAATCCTCAACCAGCTGGAAGAGAAGCTCAGGGGCTATGTCAACGATATTGGGCTGACGGTTACGGAGATCATCAACATCCAATACGGTAAGAAGATTCGTGCGGAGCTCAAACTCAAGAAGGCCGAAGTCAACCTGTTTTACGGGAAGAGGGGCTTCTCCGTAGTGGTTTCACCGCGAAGCGGAACCGATGAATCTCTCAATTCACTGCTTGCAGAGACCGTTGAGACGTTTGTAAACGAGGGATAATATGCCGAGGGCCAAGAAACCGCCGCTCTCTCTAGTGGAGAAGATGCGGAAACTCGTGGAAGCGGGGATTCAGGAAAGCCCCAGAATCAAGGCCACGGACGAGTGCGACAATGTCGGAGCCCTCGAAGATCGGATTAGAAAGATTCTCGGCTTGACCGAGAATGTCAGGAAAAAGAGTGACAGAATGTTGTTTTTTGTAATGTATGACATTGAGAGCAATAAGGTTCGAAGACTGATAGTCAAGTACCTTATCCGTGAAGGTTGCACCCGCGTCCAGAAATCGATTTTTCTGGCAGATCGTCCCGTTGAAGTATATGACCGGATTCGTTTTGATTTGGCGGAAGTTCAGGCGGCCTACAATAATGAAGACAGCATCATCATCCTTCCCGTCACCACCGACTATCTTCGGATGATGAAGATCATTGGTAAAAACATCAATGTGGATATTATCACCCACAGCAAGAACACTTTGTTCTTCTGAATATTATCGTCGACGATAATATTTATTATTAGTTCCTTGACATACTGTGATTCGTGATTTTTTTGTAACTTTGCCAAAGATTAAAGATAAGGACAAGTCAAACGTCAATGAGCAGCAAAAGGTACATTTTTTCTGATTTTTTCAGTACAAATCTCCCATTCGTGGGACATAATCATCTGTCCGTTAGAAAGATGCAAATTTTGCTCTCAGAGACCATCTTCCACTACAACAAGGATTAAGACAATTTGTTCTTGGTGATGAACTATATCTAAAGCATAAACTCAGAGACCATCTTCCACTACAACAAGGATTAAGACCCCCCTTGTCCCCTGGCTTGTACTTATTCCAATCGACTCAGAGACCATCTTCCACTACAACAAGGATTAAGACATCGGGAACTTTTCAAAAAATGTATCTGGGTTTCGCGGTACTCAGAGACCATCTTCCACTACAACAAGGATTAAGACAACTTCTATAAGTTCAGCACGCTCTTTTTTCAAAGCACTCAGAGACCATCTTCCACTACAACAAGGATTAAGACCTGAAAGTTTAGACATAATTGAACAATTTTAAAAAAACTCAGAGACCATCTTCCACTACAACAAGGATTAAGACTGCCTTGGCCACTACCTTTACAT
>CAVHNN010000034.1:0-18085 GCA_963637465.1 Paludibacteraceae bacterium | reverse complement strand
GACCGAGCGCATAGCCCAACTGGGTGATAAACGTGATGAGGTTGGCCTGCAACTCCGTCGCTCCGAGACTTTGGCGCATGGTTTCGAGCAGTGGCTGGTTGTAATACAAATTGGCAACTGTCAGTCCGGCAGTCACAGCCATCACAAATAGTATGCTGCGGGGAATACCTCCGTTTGGTACAAGTTCCTTTTTCATTTTTACTGTCGTTTAGCTTTAGAAGTGTCTTTCCCATTCCGGTGTAAAATTATAGTCTTTTTTTGACTTAACCACCTGTCCGAAATCTGGGGGACATTATAATCCCCATGATCCCGATGACACGATGTGCCACAGAATGCCCTGCAAGGCACACCGAAAAACGACTTTTCCAGTGAAAAAACTCACCGAAAAAGTCGTTAAGTGTTTGAAAACTAATTATTTACAAATCAGTACTCTTCCTCGTTGAAGAAAAAGTCCTCCTTGGTCGGGTAGTCGGGCCAGAGGTCCTCGATGGATTCGTATATTTCCCCCTCTTCCTCGAGCTCCTCAAGGTTTTCTATGACTTCCTCCGGAGCTCCGGAGCGGTTGGCGTAATCAATCAATTCTTCTTTGCTTGCAGGCCATGGAGCATCATCCAGGCTGCTTGCCAGTTCAAGTGTCCAATACATAAGTCGTACAATGTTTAGTCCGCAAAGATATAAATTTTATTGATATGTGATATGCTGTCCGAAACATCTCTAATCATAATCCTCTATTCTCCACTCGTCCTTCCACTCTATGGTCGGCATCCCGTCCCGGAATATGACGGGCAGGAAGACATAGGTGGCGTTATAGACGGCCTGTGACGGGGAGACGAGGGTGTAGAGGCGGTCTGCGGTCTTCGGCGCCCCGAAGTCCCTCGGATATGGGCGGTGGTTCTTGTATTTGTCCATGAATGAGGCGTAGGATTTGGCCGGGATGTCGGTGTCGAGGGTGTACGGCTGCCACCTGTCAGCCATCGCGACATACAGGTCCTTGCCCTGAATCCGGATGACGCTCGTAATCTGCGAGCAGAAAGAGTGCGCGTAAGGGTCTCCTATGTGCGGGTCTCCAAGTGCCCTGTACTCCCCGTGATAGTCGTCGAACTCCGCCACTTCCGAAGGGTTCGGAGTATAGCCTGTCGTGCCGGAAGTGAACATGTAGTGATGGCCGTCCTTGACGAAGTGCGCCGCCGCCTCCCGCGTCAGCGGGGGAGTGAGGCCCACGAAATGCTCGGAGAACGTTCCGTTCACCCCGAGGCAGTCCCCGGTCAGCTCGGCGCAGATATATTCCCAATGCGGACGCTCGAACCAGACATAGGATTTGCCGCTGTCCGGGTCCGTGTACATGTCGAAGTCTCCTACCGCGAAGCCGTCCGGCTTGAGATTGGTGACAAATTCGTAAGGCCCCAGGAAGTTGTCGGACTGGGCTATCACGAAGTGGCCGTCGTTGGCCTGGTACTTGAGCCAGCAGACATATTTGCCTGTCTCTTCGCTATATACGATATGCGGACGCTCAATCTTCTGCGACCAGTGCAGAGGGGATTTCGGGTCGGAGGATGGCTTGATGATGTCCCCCTCGTCCTTCCAATTGTAGAAGTCCTCGGACGAATAGCACCTGACGCCGCAGAAAAACTTGTTGGTGCCGAAGAGCGTCTCCGTCTTGTCCTCGCCGTACCAATAGTACTTCCCGTTATGCCATGTCACTTGGAATCCGTGCGCCTGGATGGGTTTCCCCTCAGTGTCAAGCCATACTTCTCCCGGGCGTATCGAAGAATAGGTCACGGGGCGGGACGGGTAGGTCTGTACGGTGAGATAGTCGCACTTGCCGACGCTGTCTATCCGGACGTCGCAGTCCAAGGCGGCGTTGGTGAATCCGAAGAAAGAGGCATAGCCGCATCCGTCAATGGTGAACACAGTGTCTTCGGATTCGACCTTTATGTCCTTGATTGAGAATCTGTCGACATCCTGCACCTTGCCTATCTCTTCGCATCTGGCGGTGACGTTGCCGAAGAATATTCCGGAGCCCTTGAGTTCCGGCAGGGCCGTGACGTTGATGAGCTTGCGGCAGCTCTCTATCTCCACGTCGTGGATGGATATGTTGCGCAGGTAGGGGGTGAGACGGTTTACCTCGGGGGCGGGGTAGCGTTCCGCCAGCTTGCCCACCCAGCGGGCGGATCCGAGCTCGTCGCAGTAGAGCGCATCTTTCAGGAGTCTGGCCTTGACCCGTTCTATGTATATATTCTCGGAGCCGCCCCCGCGCGGACGGCGGGATTTGAAGCGGAACGCCTGGTCGGTGCCGTCGAAGATGCAGTCGTGCAGATAGACGTTGCGGATGCCTCCGGCCGTTTCAGAGCCGCACACGATGCCTCCCGCTCCGCGCAGGGCCAGCGAGTGGCGTATCACGACTCTCTCCGTGGCTATGCCGGTGTCCACTCCGTCATCCCCTCTGCCGGATTTCATCGTATAGCAGTCATCCTGACAGTCAAGGGAGCAGTATTCTATGAGCACGTCCCGGCTGGAGTCGATGTCGATGCCGTCGGTGCGCCCGTGCCCGAAGCTGCGGACCGTGACACCCCGGATTATGACGTTGTCGCAGTATTGCGGAACTATGTTCCAGTAGAGTCCGCCTTCGAGCGTCACACCCTCGATGAGGATGCCGCTGCAGCGGATGGGGGAGACTGTCTTGGGGAGGAATACGGGCCCTGCGTCGCGTCCGTCAAACACGCGCTCCTGCACGGCTGTCCCCGAAAGGTCTTCAATATTCTTGACGCTCTGAGAATTGCGCACATAAATCTCGCAGTCCGTGGACGGCCCTTTGATGACGCCTTCTCCCGTGAGTGCGATGTTGGTCTGCCCGTCGGCGTAGATGCAGGCCCCGAGCGAGTACAGGTTCACGCCCTCGTCTCTGGTATATACCGCCGGGAGGTAGTCTTCAATGCGTCCGCTGAAATTGAGCGTGCAGCCTTTGGACAGGTGCAGGTTGACGTTGCTCTTGAGGCAGATGCGGCCGCTGAGCCATTCGCCTTCCGGAATCACGACAGTCCCTCCGCCCTGCTGAGAGACGGAGTCTATCGCCTGCTGGATGGCGGCGGAAGTCTCCCGTGAGGCGTTCGGGGCGTCTGAGGATGCGGCGGAACGCAGCTTGACCGTGACAGTGCGGTCCGGGAATACTGGGCGTATGAAGTCTATGGTTCGGAACGGAGCGGTGACGGGCAGGATGTCCCCGGTCATATATTGAGGCCCGGCCATGATGTCAAGGCCTTCGCTTCCCGGAAGGTTCCGACAGGAGGCGAGGGTGATGGCGGCCGCGCCTGCGGACAGCAGGAGTTTTCGGAGTGTGTGGTTTTGTGGCATAAGGGTAACGTATTGAAACAAAAAAGGTTGCCTATCAAGACAACCTTTTTGTGACGCCTGCAGGATTCAAACCTGCGACCTTTTGATCCGTAGTCAAATGCTCTATTCAGCTGAGCTAAGGCGCCAAGTCAGACCGGACAGGCCGGTCTGTGTATTATTCCGCCGGAGTTTCTTTCACGCTGCGCTTCGCTTCCTTGATGCGGGCCTTCTTGCCTGCGAGGTTGCGGAGGTAGAAGATGCGTGCGCGACGAACCTTGCCGACCTTGTTGAGCTCAATCTTCTCGATGATAGGAGACTCGTAAGGGAAAATCCTCTCGACTCCGACACCGTTGGAAATCTTGCGGATGGTGAAAGTCTTCGTGTACGGGGTCGCTCCGCAAATCTGGAGGACTACGCCGCGGAAGCTCTGGAGTCTGAATTTATCACCTTCCTTAATCTTGTAGGTCACGGTAATCGTGTCACCGGCCTTGAACTCCGGGTAGGATGCAGCTCTGTTCTCGCTGAAAGACTGCTCTACCAATTTAATCAAATCCATAATCTCTAATTATGTTTATCCGCAGCGTCATCAAACCGTCTGAAGAGAGGCTGCTTTTTCGGACTGCAAAGATAGGCAATAAATGTGAACCTCCAAATTTTTTTAGAAGAATTCGCTCTCTTTTTTGAAGATCAGCATGTCGTCTCTCGTCGGGGCAGGCTTGAAGGAATCGCTGCTCCTCATCGCTTCTATGGCTTCCTTTTCGCTCCTGCTCAGCTTGTGGGGAACCCAGATGAGGATCTTGACGTACAAATCCCCCCTGCCGTAGCCGTTCACGGACGGCAGTCCCTTGCCGCGCAGCTTTTGCACGGTGCCGGACTGTGTGCCGGCGGGCAGCTTGAGCGTCTGCGGACCGTCGAGGCACGGAACTGAAACTTCGCAGCCGAGAATCGCGTCCGTAACTCGTATAACCTTGGTATAGAAAAGGTTCTGCCCCTCTCTCTTGAAGAGGGAGTGAGGAATCTCCTCTATCGTCACGTAAAGGTCTCCGTTGACTCCGCCCATCGGCCCCGTGTTGCCTGCGCCCTGGATTGTCAGCTGCATTCCGTCCTCCACTCCCGCAGGAATCTTGACGGTCACGTTTTCGCTTGTCTTGACCACTCCGGTGCCGCGGCACCGGCTGCACGGGTTGGAGACAATCTTGCCGGAGCCCTTGCAGTTGGGGCAGGTGGACACGTTGCTGAATATGAATCCGCCCGTCATCACCTGACCGGAACCCTTGCAGGTGGGGCATACCTTGACGTCGGAAGAGTTGGTCGTACCCTTGCCGCCGCACGACGGGCAGGGCCTGTCGCGCTCCACGCTGATGGTCTTCTCGCAGCCGGAGGCGATTTCCTCGAGGGTGAGCCTGATTTTCACTCCCAGATCGCTGCCGCGCACCACGCGGGAGCCTCCGCTTCTCTGGCTTCTGCCTCCGAACGGAGAACCTCCTCCGAACGGGGAACCGCCCCCGAACGAAGAACCGCCGAAACTGAATCCGCCCCCGAAGATGTTCTTCAGAAGATCGTCCAGACTGCCGAAATCCTGTGCCCAGTTCTGCCCGCCGGAAGTGTCTCCGACACCGGCGAAGCCGAATTTGTCATATTTGGCCTTCTTGTCCGGGTCACTGAGCACGGAATAGGCTTCCGAGGCTTCCTTGAATTTCGCCTCGGCCGTCTTCTTCTCTTCATCCGTGCCGCTTACCCAACGGTCCGGATGCCATTTGAGCGCCGCCTTGCGGTAGGCGCTCTTTATCTCATCGGCGCCGGCCCCTTTCTGCAGGCCGAGCACTTCGTAGTAATCTCTTTTCTCTGCCATAATCAATTATGCTCCAACCACCACTTTGGCATAGCGGAGTACCTTTCCGTTGAACGTGTATCCGGTCTGAATCACGTCCACCACTTTTCCTTTGAGCTCTTCCTCGGGCGAGGGAATCTGTGTCACCGCTTCGTGCAGATCGGTGTCGAATTTCTCTCCTTTCGCTTCGATCTTGGCGAGCCCCCTGGTCTTGAGGTAATCCATCAGCTTGCTGTAAATCAAGTTGGTGCCTTCCTTGGCGGCTTCGTCCTGAGAGGAGGCGAGCATCTCGAGCGCCCTCTCGCATGCGTCAAGCACCGGAAGCATTCCCTTGACCGTTTCGGCCGAAGCCGACGCCGTCAGGGAGAGTCTCTCTTCGGCGGAGCGTCTGCGGAAAGTCTCGAACTCTGCCATAAGGCGGAGATAGTCGTCCTTCTCTTTCGCCAGTTTGTCAGTGAGTTCGGCTACCTGCTTTTTGAGCTCCTCCTCTTTTTTGCCTGTTTTCTTTTTCTTTTCTTCGATTTCAGGGGCGTTTTCTTCGATTTCCGCCTCCTGTTTCATATCTTTTTCGTCTGCCATGTCAAGTCGTTTTGCCGATGATGAATCAAAAGCCCTGCCAATGACAATATGTCACCGGAAGAAACGGTCAATCTCTTTCAGAGACTCCGGAAGGGCGAAGATGGCCACTCTGTCGTATGCTTCTATCTTGGTGTCGCCGATGGCGATGCTGGCATCGTTCCCCCGGATGACCCCGACTATGATCGCGTTCTGCGGGAAGTCGAGGTCCTTGAGCGGAGCCTTGGTGATGGGGGAGCCCGGAGCCACCGTGTATTCCATGACCTCGGTGTTGGTGCCCGCCATGTACCGCACGAAACGCGCCTTGCCGGAAAGCGTGAGCCTGAATATCTTGCCCGCCGTGATGAGTTTGCGGTTGATGACGTTGTCCACGCCCATCTCCTCCGCAAGCCGGATGTACTCGATGTTCTCCACCTCGGCCACGGTCCTGGCGACCCCGAACTTGCGCGCCACGACGCAGGAGAGCACGTTGCTCTCGTCGTTCTCGCCGAGGGCGATGAAGGCGTCATGCTGCTGGATGCCCTCTTCGTAGAGGAAGTCCGAATTTCGTCCGTCCCCGTTTATGACCATGACCGATTCCGGCAGATTTTCAGAGAGATGGATGCAGCGCTCCTTGTCTTTCTCGACTATCTTGACGCTGATTCCGTTTTCGGCAAGCGAGCGGGCCAGCATCTCCGATGTCCTCCCGCCGCCGAGGATGAAGGCGCTGCTGATGGCTATGTTGCTCTTGCCGAACAGCTTGTGCAGGGATTCCGACCCCTCCCTTCTGGAGATGGTGAAGACGAGGTCTCCGAAGAGGAACTTGGTGTTGAGCTTAGGGATGATGGTCTTGCCGTCGCGGGATATGGCGATGACGCGCAGCTGCCGGAGCTCTTCCGGGGCCACGGTCTTGATGAACTCGGAGAGCTTGAGGTCGAGCAGGGGAGAGTCCTCGTTGAGCTTGAACACGGCGATCTTGAGCTTGCCGTGCGCGAATTCCATCGTCTCCGCCGTGGAGTTGTGGTTGAGGAAGCTGATTATCTCGTCCGCCGCTATCCTTTCCGGATAGAACATCATCTCGATGCCCATCTCCTTGAAGAGCAGCTTGTTCTCGGCTGACAGAAACTCCTCGTCGCTGACCCTTGCGATGACTTTCGCGGCCCCCAGCCTCTTTGCGAGCAGGGCCCCCACGATATTGACTTCCTGCGGGGCGAAGGGGTACACGGCTATGTACAGGTCGGCCCTCTGCACGCCGGCCTCCTTGAGGACTTTGATCGATGACGGATTGCCTACGACGGTCTCCACGTCCGTGTAGGCCGACATCTGGGCTATCCTCTGCGGATTGTCATCAATTATGCTTATTTCGTTGCCTTCCGAGCGGAGCATCTTCGCCAGATGCGACCCCACCTCTCCGGCACCTTCAATGACTATCTTCATATTTTCGCAAATAATCAAAAATCCTCTCCCCGCGCAGCAGGGACTCCGGTATGATGCATATCCCCGTCAGCCCGCGGACCTCTCCTCCACGGGGAGCCGCCTTGTGCGGGGCCTTCCTGAGAGAGCGGTACTCGCGGTGAGCCTTCAGCACGGCCATGCAGAAATCGAACTTCCCCCCAAGCAGATAGACGAGGGCGCTGCAGTCATCCAGAAGAATCCTCGTGATAATCCTTATGCGGGCCCTGAACCCTCCTATGGTGGAGGAAAGGTTGTTTTCGAGCAGCAGCAGCCCGTTGCGGTAGTTGAGCCTGAGCTTCATCTCCGAAGTGCGGGGGAGCGTGCCGCCGCCAAGATGCCAGACCGCTGACGACGGGACGACGCGAACCCTGTGCCCGGCGAGCTGAGCCCTCCAGCAATAGTCAATCTCCTCCATGTGGGCGAAAAAACGTTCATCCAGCCCCCCGGACTCCTCCCAGAGGGAAGCCCGGGTCATAAGGCAGGCCCCGGACACCCAGAGGACATCCTTGACCGAAGAGTAATCAGGCCCGTCGGCATCGGTGCGGGACAGGACCCTCCCCCGGCAGAAAGGATAGCCGAAACGATCCAGATAACCTCCTGCAGCGCCGGCGTATTCGAGTCTGCCGGTCTGTAGGTAGGAACCGTCCGTGTGGGTGAGAGCCAACAACTTGGGCCCGCAGACACCGCACTCGGGATGAGTGTCCATGTAGCCGGTGAGCTCATCGAGCCAGCCTGGCCTTACCAGGATGTCGGAGTTGAGCAGGAGCAGGTACTCCGGCCTTGTCCCGGAATCTGAGAGAATCTTCCGCATGGCGCGGTTGTACCCTCCGGTGAAACCGTAGTTGCGGTCCAGGACAATCGTTCTGATGCCGGGGAAATGCGCGGAAAGCATCTCCACGGAACCGTCCGTGCTTCCGTTGTCGGCGACTATAATCTCCGCATCCCGGCCGAGAATGCTCTCCTCAAGGGCCGGGATGAACTGGAGCAGATAGTCCCTGGTGTTCCAGTTGAGTATGACAACGGCGGTCTTCAGAACGTCTTTCTATTTGTTGCAGCAGCAGTCTTTGTCCCCGTCGCAGCCGCAGTCTCCGCCGCAGCCGCCGTCCTCGCAGTTGCAGCCCTCGCCGCAGCCGCAGCCTTCTTTAGGGAGATATTCTCCGTGAAGCCCCTCCTTCAGCTCCTTCTCGCTGGCTTCGCGCACGCTCTCCACCTTCCCGGTGAAGTGCAGGGTCTTGCCCGCCATGGGATGATTGAAGTCCATCGTCACGTTGTCCTTTCCGACTGATTCCACCTTGCCCTGAACCACCTGTCCCGAGGAGTTGAGCATCGGGATGACGTTCCCCGGCACGAGGAGGTCTTCGCGCAGCTTGCCGTCGATTTCAAAGGCGCTCTTCGGAATCTCCACCTTGTATTTCGGCTCGTATGTGCCGTAGCCCTCCTCGGGGCTGAGGGTGAACTCGAAGCTGTCCCCGGGTTCTTTCGTCTCCAGCTCGGATTCGAATTTAGGGAGAAGCATCCCCGTGCCGTGTATATATTCGAGAGGGGCTTCCGAGCCCGCCTTGTCGGCTGTCTTGCCTTCTACCGTGAGTTCGTAGCTTACCGCTACCACCTTGTTCTTTTCTACTTTCATTGATATTTGGTTTAATTGTACTATCCGCTGAAATCCACCTCGGCGAAAGCCAGGGTGGGTATGAGTTTGGACATGCAGCTTCTCGCGTCGTCTCCCGCCGCGATGAGCCTCCCCCAGAGGCTCAGGAAGCTGCCGGTCACGAGCATCCCGCTTATCGGGCGCAGGATTTTTCCGTTCTCGAACAGAAAGCCTTCGACCCCGTAGGAGAAGTCCCCCGTCACCGGGTTGCTGTTGCCTCCGTTGAAATCGGTGACGAGAATCCCGTTCCCGCACATCCGCAGGATCTCGTCCCTCCCCAGTCCGGGCTTCGGCCACGGGAGAACCTTGGGCCTTGTAGCCTCTTCGATGGTCGGCGCGATTCCGAGTTTACGGGACATGTAGGTATTGACGAAATACTCGCACACCTCCCCGTCCCTGATGATCGGAGCCTCCCGGGTCGCGACACCTTCGGAGTCGAAGAGCTTCGAGCAGGTCTGCCCCTTGATGTGCGGCAGATCCATTATCGTCAGACCCTCCGGGAAAATCTTCTTGCCGAGGCTGTCCACGAGGAACGAATTGTTCTGCTGGATGGAGAATGCGTTGAGCGCCCTGAGGAGGGGGGAGACCATCTTCGAGGCCACTTCGCTGTCCACCACCATATTGTATCGGCCGCCCGGAGCCGCTTCGGAGCCCATCTGGGCCCGGGCTCTCTCAAGGGCCTTCTCTCCGCAGCTGCGGGCATGGAGGCCGTCGAGCCGGGAGGACGAATCCCACCAGTAGCCGCTGTATTTCTCCCCGTCCTGCTCCACCGTGATTTCAACTCCGTAGTCGAAGGAAGTCTCTTCATGCAGGCAGAGCACTCCGTTGGTGTCCATCACCACGGTCTGATAGATGCTGTCGGAGTATTCGCCCTCCTCGGAGAGTATTCCGTCGCGATATACGGAAGAGTCCAGCGCCATCTGTATTCTCTGTTGCGGGGTCAGCTGTTCTCTGTGACAATCTGTCAATTCCAGTTCGTCTCCGCTTCGCGCCGAGCTGCAGCAGCGCCCAGGGTCGGGAAGGTCCCTGCACTCATCTTCCGACATCGCCCTGACTATCCTTATGGAACTGTCCAGAAAGTCCCGCAGGGAGTCCCTGTCAAGCTTGTTGGTGGAGAAACTCCCGAAGCGGCCGTCCGCGAAGAGAGCGAAGCTCAGCGAAGTGTCTTCGCAGCGGCTGACCCTGTCAACCTCGCCGTTGAGGGTGGCGACAAGGTTTTCTTCGCTCCTGCACAGGGTCGCGCGGGCTTTTTCCGCCCCCGCCTCCGAGGCCATCTTCAGGCTGTCGCCTACAAGTTCTATGTCTTTTCTGTCGATCATCTCATTCTCCTCCCACTGTAAGATTGCGTATGAGCACGGACGGAATCCCGCAGGAGACCGCCACGCTCTGCTCCTTGCCGCAGGTCCAGGTGCTCTCGTCTATCTTCAAGTCCGATGCCACGGCTTCGATGTCGGCGAGGGCCTGCGGACCGTTGCCTATGATGTTGATGTCCTTGACGGGCATTGCGAGGCGTCCCTCTTCGATGAGGAAACCGCTTCTTACATAGAAGGTGAAGTCCCCTTCGCCTATCTTGACCTGTCCGTTGGCGAACTGGTCAACGTAGATGCCTTTCTTCACCGATGCTATCAGGTCTCCGGCATCGCCGCCTCCCGGGCCGCTTTCCATATATGTGGCCCTCATCCTCGGGATAGGGTTGTAGCGGAACGACTCCCTGCGCCCGTTGCCGGTGGGGGAGACCCCGTAGAACGCCGCGCTGATGCGGTCGTGGAGATATGAGGTCAGAATGCCGTCCGTGACCATATATGTCTTTTGCCCCGGCACGCCCTCGTCGTCGTAGTTGCAGGAGCCCCGGTTGGCGTACAGGGTTCCGTCATCGAGGATGTTGATGCCCTTCGGGCAGATTCTCCTGCCCATCTTGTCCGAAAATATGGACTGTCCTTTGCGGTTGAAATCCGCCTCGAATGCGTGTCCCATGGCTTCGTGCAGCAGGATGCCGGAAGCTCCGGCCCCCATCACCACCGGCATCTGTCCGCCCTTGGGCCTGCGGGCTTCGAATCTTTCGTCCAAGCCTTTGACCGCCCTCTGAGCGAGATCTTCCAGCACGGGCTCGCCAATCATCTCCACTCCTTTTCTGAGACTGCGGGAGACGCTGCTGTTCTCCGTCCTGTCCCCCTGGCGGAAGATGACCTGCACGCTGACGCTGCCCAGAGGCCTGCGGTCGCAGGTCAGTTCTCCGAGGGAGTTGTACATCGCTATTTCGCTCACCGACCAGGACAGAGCTGCAATCACCTTGATCACGCGGCTGTCCAGACTGCGTATTCTGCGCTCAAGCCGCCTTAGGAAGGGCGCGAGACCGGCGGTGTCGGCCTCCCTCCAGTCGGAGCGCATGGGATACCTGTCCTCCGCCGGGCGCGGGGAGGTGAACTTCTGCGGGGAGAAGTCCGTGGAGAGAGAGGTCCAGGAGGCGATGGATCCCGCAGTCGCCGCCGCCTTCAGCAGAGAAGCGTAGTCTGTGCTCTCCGCGTATGCGTAGCCCGTCTTCTCCCCTTTGAGGACGCGTATTCCGCATCCGTAGTCGATATGATGTCCTCCGGAAGTGACCTCGCCGTCGCGAAGGAGGAGGTCTCCGTACTGCGTATCTTCGAAATACAGGTCGCACCAGTCGCCGCCGGAACGCAGTCCCTCGGAGACGATGTTGCGCAGCTGGTCTTCCGTAAGTTGAAATCTGTCAATATTTTTCATTCGGGTGTATGATGTTCCAGATCAGGTGATATTTTTCGTTGTCTTCAACATAGGAATACTGCTTCGAGCCCCTGGCCACTACTGTGAACGGAGACTTTGAATTGTCGGCGAGTATCCAGTTGTCGCAGATGGGGCGGTAGGTGTCGAAAAAGTACTGGAGCCCCATGACGTATCTGCGTCTCACCACGTTGTCGGGGATGTTGTGGCCTCCGGCGGCGACTCTGTCGCGAACGCGCCTGATCGCGAGTTCCGGCGAATTGAGCCAGAAGTACAGCAGGGTCACTTCGTAGCCGACGGAATGCGCTTCCTCGATGATTTTCACCAGAGACCTTGTGGCCAGGGTCGTCTCGATGCTGAAGTCTTCATATCGTCCGAGCAGGTAGTTGATTTTCATCAACATATAGCGGCTGGCCGTGATGGAGGCCGCCGACGGGTCAAAGGGGGAGAGGCTCTTCGCGAACTCGTCCGAATTGACGAACTCCCTGCAGTCCAAAAGGTCGGGCAGCAGGGTGTAGGATGCCGTGGTCTTCCCCGAGCCGTTGCATCCTGAGAGTATGTACAATTTAGGCATTGTCGATTCCGTATCCGAAAAGTGCAAAATCCCCCATTGCGGGGTCAGACGGGAAAATCTCCCGGAACACGTCCGTAATCTCTTCGACCGTGGTGATGTCCCTGCTGCGGCGGGAGGTCAATCCAAGTGCGAGGGCCTGATTGTGGACGTGCACGTCGAGCGGTATCAGCAGCTGCGAGGGTGAAGTGTGAGTCCAGACTCCCAAGTCCACTTTGCCGTCGTTCCTGACCAGCCAGCGCCTCATCATGTTGATTTTCTTGTCAGGCGCCTTCGGGTCGGGTTTCTGTCCGAAGACGGTCTGCCGGATCTGCTTGACCCCCAAAGTCTCAAGCGAGGCCTCCTTGGAGTAGAAATCCTTGAGATTGCGGCATATCATGGCGACCTCGGACCATTTTATGGTTCTGTGTATGCTGGAATCGTCGCTTCTCCACTCGCCGGACATCACATAGTCGAAAGGCCGCCATTCCATCCGGTCGAAGAGACGGCGGCAGTCTCTCACTATCATGGCCCTTCTTCCCCAGGCGAAATGCGCCGCGAACACTGCGGCGATTTCTATGTCCCCAAGACTCGCGCCTTCCTGCGCGAACTTGCGCGGGAAGGCTATCGGGTCTTCGGTAAAATAGACCGGGTCGTTGTATTTCACGGCCCAGTCTATGAGTTTTTCTTTGAGTTCCCGGGTCATCCGACCAAAGTGAATCGTTACTTCTCAGGTATGGCTTCGAGCACCGCCTTGAGGAAGTCCCATGTCTTCTGGACTGACGGGATGTTGACCTTCTCGTCAGGGGAGTGAGGGTACATGATGGTAGGCCCTATGGAAACCATCTCCCAGTGCGGGTACTTGGCTCCGAGCAGAGCGCACTCAAGTCCTCCGTGGGTGGCGAGAACGTTCATCGGCCCTCCGAACATCTTGCTGTGGATGTCGTTGAGCATCGAGATCATCGGAGTGTCCGGCTTAGGGGTCCAGCCGCCGTAGCCGCCGGTGAACTTCACTTTCGCGCCCGCGAACTCGAAGATGTAGCGGACAGAAGCCGCCAGCTCCGCCTTGGATTCGTCTATGGCGCTTCTCAGCAGGGAGGATACTGTAAGGTGACCGCGGGAGCACCTCACCACGGCGAGGTTGATCGAAGTCTCGGTGAGTCCCGGCATGCTCTGGCTCATCCTTATGACGTTGGACGGACAGGCCGAGATGGCTTTCAGGGCGTTGAGGGCCACTGCATCCTCGACGTAGGCGGAAGCGGTCTTGCTCTTCTCCACGGTGCAGGACATCGCCGGGTCGCTTTCCTTGTATCTTGCGCTCACCTCGGCGAAATTCTTGCGGAGCGCCTTGAGGACGGCCGCGCTCTTCTGGGCCGGGACGGCGATCTCGGCTTCTCCCTCAAACGGGATGGCGTTGCGCAGGCTGCCGCCCTTGATGTCGTTGAGCTTGACCCCGTATTTCTCGATCACCGGGATGAGAGCGTTCGCGAGCACTTTGTTGGCGTTGGCCCTGTAGAGGGAGATGTCCATTCCGGAGTGTCCGCCGGAGAGGCCCTTCACCACGAGCTTGTATCCGACATATCCGGCAGGGGTCTTGAGGGTCTTGTATTTGAAGTCCGCGATGGCGTCCAGTCCTCCGGCGCAGCCGATGCAGAGCTCCTTCTCGTCCTCGGAATCAAGGTTGAGAAGGATGTCTCCCTTGAGGATTCCGCTCTTGAGCGCGTTCGCTCCGGTCATGCCGGTCTCTTCGTCGTAGGTTATGAGCACCTCCACCGGTCCGTGCCTGAGGCTCTTGTCCTGTGCGACGGCCATGCCGAGCGCAACTCCGATTCCGTTGTCGGCCCCGAGGGTGGTGCCTTTGGCCTTGAGCCATTCGCCGTCAACCCAGGTCTCGATCGGGTCCTTGAGGAAATCGTGGACTGTATCGACGGTCTTCTGAGGAACCATGTCCATGTGTCCCTGGAGGATGACCCCCTTGCGGTTTTCGTAGCCCGGGGTTGCCGGAACGCGGAATATCACGTTGCCTGTCTCATCGGCGAAAGCGTCGACGTCATGTTCTTTGGCCCAGTCGAGGATGTGCTTTCTTACGATCTCCTCGTGCTTTGACGGGCGCGGGCAGCGGGTGAGGCCATAGAACGCCTCCCACACGGCCGCCGGTTTCAAATCCTTGATAGTCATAATTCTATATTGGTTTTGAGGGTTGTTATTTCCATCTTTTGTGAGTCCACAGGTAGTTCCACGGCTGCTCCTGGAGGTCTTCCTGGAGCAGGGCGTAGTACCTTCCCAAGATTTCTTTCTCCTCCATCTGCGACGCGTCCTCGCAGATGGGGACGAAGGTCATTTCGTAGTTTCCGTCCTCCATCTCCCGCATCCTCAGGTAGAGAACCGCCATCCCGAGCTTGTGCGCGAGTGCCGGGGCTCCGTCCATCGACCATGTGGGCTGGTGCATGAACTCGCCCACGTCGACCTTGGAGGAGTCGGAATATGGATACTGGTCCGTCACGACGTTGTAGAACATCTTCTCCTGCCTGTGCCTTATGACGTAGCGCATCAGGCTGTAGGACTCGATCATCCCGTCGTAATTCTTTTTGTCCACCACGGAGGACAGCCGGTTCTTCTTCATGAAAATCTCCCAGGCGGGGCTGGACAGTTTCTTATAGACGACGCACATGTTCCTTTCCGGATACTTGAACGGCTCGTCGGTGTAGAATCTGTATCCTCCGAAGAGCTCCCAGTTGCCTGCGTGCGACCCCATCACGAATACGCTCCGCCCCTCATCGTAGAGGGCGTTGACCATCTGAGCGTTGGTGATGCGGGCCACTCCCGATTTCTTGAGCCTCGACGGGAGCGAACCTCCGAACCAGATGGCTTCTCCCACAAGTTTGCCGAAATGCGCGTAGGTGCGCTTGCGGATGTCCCGCAGTTCATCGTATTTCTTGTCCGGGAAACTTCTGGAGAGGTTGATCATCACCACGTCCCTGCGATAATGCAGAATATTGCAGGCAATCTTCCCGATCAGCTTGCCGCATCTTCTGTGGAAGCCGAGCGGGAGGATTGCCAGAGGCCTTGTCAGGCAGCGGAGAAGGAAGCAACCTGCTTTGCCGGAGGAAGCCATATCAGTTCGTCACTTTTTCGAGCCACTTGACCATCCCGAGCATCACTCCCATGGAGATGAGGCAGATGACGAGGAACACGAGCCAGCAGTACTGGATAGGCCAGGCGTTGTACATAACAGGGCCTATCCATATCATCAGGTTGCCGAGGGCCGTGGCTCCGAGCCAGAGTCCCTGGCAGAGTCCCTGGAGGTTCTTCGGAGCGACCTTGGAGACGAACGAGAGTCCGAGAGGGGAGATGAAGAGCTCCGCCACGGTAAGGAAGAAATATGTGACGATGAGCACCCACGGTCCCGCGAGCATCGATGTTCTGGCCGCATCGTCCATCTGCCTGAATTCAGCGCCTGAAGGGTATCCCATGGCAGCGGAGAAGATGGTCAGGAAGAGGTAGGCGCAGCCCGCGATGCCCATGCCTATGGCAATCTTGCGCGGGGTGGATATGACCTTGCCCTTGCTTGCCATGGCGCCGAAAATTGCCATGATGATAGGGGTGAGGACAATCACGAAGAACGGATTGACGGCCTGCCAGATTTCCGGGGCTATGGATTCGGTGCGGATGAAGTCACGGGCGAACACCGACAGGGACTGGCCGTTCTGGTGGAACGAGAGCCAGAAGAAGACTGCGATGCCGAGCACCGCGAAGAGCGCGGCCATGCGCTGCTTGATCTCCTTCGCCATCGTGGCCTTCTCTTCCGCGGTATATGTCTGTGCGGAGGCGGCCTCTTTCTTGGCAGGGTTAGGGAATTTCTTGCGGCAGAGCGTGAAAATGGCAAGGGATATCAGCATCGCGGCCACTGAGGCGATGAAGGAGTAGTGGATGCCGGTGTTGAATACGTCAAGGTAGCTCGTGCAGAAGTCTGAAACCGCCGCCGGGTCGGCCATGTCCACCGGAGCGCCGGTGTTGGCCTTGGCTATGAGCCCCGGGAGGTTAGGGTCAATGACGCCGTCATTGATGTACTTGTGGCAGAGGGCCGGAAGCTGGGCGTTGTAGAGCATGTGGTGAACCTTGAGCCACCAGCTTCTCAGGAGCGGGGCCACGAACGGGGCGAGAAGTCCGCCGATGTTGATGAACACGTAGAATATCTGGAAACCGGAGTCGCGCTTGCTCTTGGCGATGGCGAGGGCTTCCGGGCCTTTTTTCTCGGCTTCTTTCTCCAGATTGTCATACATCTGTCCGACTATGGCCTGGAGGTTGCCCTTGAAGAGGCCGTTGCCGAAAGCGATCATCAGGAGGGCGAAGCAGGTGAAGATGAGAAGCCCGAGGTGGTTCTCCCTGGTCGCCAGGATAGGGAAGGAAAGCGCGACATATCCGAGGGCCATCACGATGAGGCCGCACATGATGGTGCGCTTGTAGTTCTGCGTCCTGTCGGCGATGATGCCTCCCACGAGCGAGAGCACGTAGATGCCGCAGTAGAATACCGAGTAGATTCCGCCGGCGGCTCCGTCGCTCAGTCCGAATTTGGAGCAGAGGAAGAGAAGCAGCACGGCATTCATGATATAGTAGCCGAATCTTTCTCCCATGTTGCTGAGAGCGGCCGCTATAAGTCCTTTAGGGTGTCCTTTGAACATTGTTGATATTGTTTATTGTTGTTTCCTTTTTTTGTGCCGCGTCCCGGAAAGGCTCTCTTTTCCCTCCCGCACGGCCGAAACAGACTACAATATAAGAAACAGTTTTGGATTTTCCTCGGCGGAGGGCTGATTTTGTCTTGAAAACCCTCGAAAACGGGTTTTGCGGGGCGCTTCGGGGCGGAGAGGGGCTATGCTTGGAGCAGGATGGCGGCGGTGGCGGCGAAGGTCATCATGCCGATTGCCGCTCCGACCCAGTGCAGGGTGGCGGGCCTTGAATCGGGCCATCTGCGGAGGTCGTTGATGAGCCTCGTAATTACGGCCGAAACGAGGCCGGGAAGCCATGTCCTGAGCTGCAGAAGCGCGGAGCAGGTGGCGATGCTCGTGGCCATCACCGCGGAGGGGATGAGCGTCAGCGCGAAAGAAAGGCTGTTGCGCCGCCTCGGCTTTATGGAGATGAGGGCTTGGAGCGCGGCCGGCAATATGACAGCCGGAAAGATGCCTGTGGCCTCCGGCGGGCGTACGGCATAGCAGATGAGAAGCAGCGTGTAGAACGCCGCTGAGACAAGTATCCGGATCTGTCCGCTTGAAAGTTTCATTCCGCGAATTTAGTCAGACTTTGGTTTTTTTCAAAATCGGCTTGTCTTGATGCAGAAGCCCTTTCTCCGGTGAAACGGCCTTTTGCCGGAGAGAAGGATGGGCCGCCTCCACACCGGTCCGATGACTATGCCATCGCCCAGCCGTCGATGGTTCTGCTTTCGGAGGAGAAGTTGATGCCGAGTTTGATTATCTGCTTCCCCGAGGCGAGAAAAGGCCGGTCGTAGCCCTTCGCCTCAATCTGCTTCAGAGCGATGTCCGGCGACTGGTCGCGCTTCAGCTCCATTATATAAATATATTTGTCGGTGCTGATGACTATGTCTATCCGTCCGTTGGAGGTCTGGTATTCCGTCTTTACGTACAGCCCCATCATCCGGAACATCACCGACATCGTATTCTGGAAGTATAGTTCGAGATTGCCCTGAATTTCATAGCCGTTGCCGGAAAGGAACGCGGCGAAGCGGTTCATGAAGCTCTCCACGTCGCCGCTGCGGATGTCATGGATGAAGCGGTACATGGAAAATTCACCTTCTATCAGTCCCGGTGCATACAGCTGGCTGAGAGAATTGAGAAAGCCGCTCCTCACCTCTTCGTTCGGGTAGTCGAGGGTGTATGTGCGGAACTCCGGGTCGTAGCCGGTGATTGTCTTTCTTGCCTATCTTTGCAATTATCGCAAACGTTTTCGAGAAATGCAAGACTTC
>CAVHNN010000033.1:0-19141 GCA_963637465.1 Paludibacteraceae bacterium | reverse complement strand
TCATATTTATAATTATCAAATGTTTGATAAAATTTGCTCAAAAGTTGCGGAGTGAATCGCTCAAAAGTTGCGGAGTCCTACAGCAGCCATTGTGTCCAGTTGTCTGGGGTGATGACCGCTGTCTTTTCCACATCATAGGTGTCCATAAATGCCTGCGGCAGCTTCGTTCTTGATTTCTTGGGGTTGAATTTCATCTCGAAAAGAGTGAAGCGTCCGTCCTTTTCCTCGATGTAGTCAATCTCCTGCTGCCCGGTCGTCCGCCAGAAGTAGCTTTTGGCGAAGTTCCCGGAATAGTGATTCATCTTTATTCTTTCGCTTATGACGAAATTTTCCCATAGTGCGCCGCTGTCCTGCCTGATGGCAAGAGGCGCGAAGTTCTGGAGTATGGCATTGCGGATTCCGTTGTCATAGAAATAAATTTTCTTGCTCTTTTTCAACTCTGTCCGGAGGTTTCTGCTGAAAGCGTTGAGGCGGAATATCACAAAGCATTTCTCGAGCAGGTCAATGTATTTCTCAATGGTCTTGTTGTCTGTCCCTACGGTCTGCGCGAGTTCGTTGTAGGAGACTTCCGATGACAGCTGCAGGGCGAGAGCGACAAGCAGTTTTTCGAGCAAGGCGGGTCTCCGTATATCCTCCAAAGCGAGAAGATCCCTATAGAGATAGCTTCCGGCAATGTCCATCAATATCTGTTTGGCCTCCTCCGGACGGGAGAAGACTTCGGGGTACGACCCGTAGATAAGCCTCTGTTCGAGGGTCTGCCGCAGCCGCACAATGCCCTCCGCCGCGCAGATTTCCGCTGAAGACAACGGAAAGAGCCGATACTCGTATTTTCTGCCGGTCAGCGGTTCGTTCAATTTGTTCTGCAGCTCAAAGGAGGAGGAACCGGTGACGAGCAGCTGAATATCCGGGAAATTGTCAATCAGCCTCTTCAGAGTCATTCCTATTCCCGGGACGGACTGAGCCTCATCTATGAATACTATCCTGTGCTGTCCCACAACCGGTTTCAAATCCGAGATTCCCGCTTCCGTCAGTATCGCCCTGACCTCCGGTTCATCACAGTTAAGCCGGAGAATATCTTCTGACCTGTGTTCCAGAAGCATATTGAAGAGCGTACTTTTCCCGACTTGTCTGGCCCCGACGACGACAATCGCCTTGCGGCGGAAGAAACCTCTTTCGATAATTGTCTGCAATGTTCTCTCTATCATAGCGTAACAGAATCTGTTGATTGCAGCAAATATAGACAAAAGGATTGTAATCCCAAAATTAAGGCGAATTTTAGGATTGTAATCCCAAAATTAATATGAATTTTAGGATTTGCATCTGGAACATCCCCAGTTTATGATGCCGTGCTGCTCACGGATTTTCCAAAAAAGTGGCGAGTTCTTTGTGGAAATTCCAGGCTTGTATATGCGTGATTCCATCTTTGCTCGGGAATTTGAATTCATCCATCGTCACGACATATTTAGGATAATTGTCCTTTATCCGCGCCAATGAATCATATTCACGTTTCATTGTATCAGAATTATCCATTTTATATGAAACCTGGACATATATCTTATTGTCGCCCTTAATGCCGACAAAATCCACTTCAAGCAACTTATCGTCCCCTATGTCCGGGACATTCCCCACATAGACATCATATCCCGCCCTTCTCAGATCCAGATATATCAGATTTTCCAGCTCGTGCCCATACCCATAAGCGAATCCCCTGTAGAGGTAGTTGCGAAAAGCAAGGTCGTTGATATAATACTTGCAATTCCCTGCAATAACTTCCTTACCTTGAATATTGTACCGCTCTGCCTTATGAACCAGATATGTTTCGGTCAGGTATTTCAGATATGCAGCAACAGTCTCATAGTTCACGGTCTTGCCCCTGCCCTTGTAGTACTTGACTATCGTATTGGGAGTGAACAGTTTTGTCGCGTTGTTCACAAGATACACGAACAAGTCTTCAAGGGTCTTCACATCACGTATCTTATATCTTTCAATAATGTCCCTCAGTAGAACCGTATCTTTAAGGCTGGATACATAATGCCTCTTAACCTCCTGAGTAGTAAGATGAATCAATTCGGGGAGTCCGCTTTCGTGCAGATATGCTCCATACGATGTCAAGCCGGCTTCCTGTCCATTGACGCCGAGCCATTCCTCATATGAGAGAGGAAGAATCTCACATTCAACAAACCTGCCGGACAGCAGTGTCGCCAATTCTCCTGACAGCATTTTAGAATTGGAGCCGGTGATAAACACTTCACAAGGCCATGAGAAGTCCTGCGAGACAGAATTGACGACTTTCTCCCACCCGTCGACATTCTGAATTTCATCAATGAAAAGGTAAGATTTCCCTTTCGGTTTGAAGTTCTCCCGATATTCTTGAATAAGAGCATCGAGATCCTCATATGACCGGACGAAATCAAAACTTGTGTACTCCTTGCTGATATAAAATATATTATCCCCGGAGATGCCTCCGGAAACAAGTTCCATCATAATCTGCCGGAGGATGTAGCTTTTCCCGGCACGTCTCTGTCCCGTTAGCACCTTTACCAGGCTGTTACCCGCAAAGGCTTTAATCTTTGTCAGATAGAAATCACGCCGATATCCACAAGGAATGACATTGCCATTCCATAGATTATAGCGTGACAACAACTCAAGACGTTCTGTCATATCCGAAAGTTTTGCCAAAAATATGAAGTTTTTCGGATATAACCAAAACAAATCCTTTTTGGTAACAGACTCCTGTCTTTGCTCGAATCCTCCAGAAAGTTGCAGAGTGCAACAGCTCTACAGCCCCTTGCGGAAGGTGTCGATCACGTCGGCGGTGAGGCCGGTGGAGGAGAAGCCTCCGTCGTGATAGAGATTCTGCATCGTCACGTGCTTCGTGAGGTCGGAGAAGAGCGTCACGATGTAGTCGGCGCAGTCGGCCGCGCTGGCATTGCCCAGCGGAGACATCTTGTCCGCATAGGCGAACATGTCCTGCATCCCCGCGATGCCGCTCCCGGCGGTGGTCATGGTCGGAGACTGCGACACGGTGTTGATGCGCACATGCCTGTGCTTGCCGTAGATGACCCCGAAACTCCTCGCGACAGACTCCAGCAGAGCCTTGGCGTCAGCCATGTCGTTGTACCCCTCGAAGGTCCGCTGCGCCGCGATATATGTCAGCGCGGCCACCGAGCCCCATTCCTTGAGCGCATCCTTGCGATAAAGCACGTTGAGCAGCTTGTGGAAAGAGAGGGCGGAGATGTCCAGGGTCTTGCCGAAGAAATCGTAGTTGGTGTCCTCGTAGGCCTTGCCCTTGCGGATGTTCGGCGACATCCCGACAGAATGCAGCACGAAGTCGAACTGCCCGCCGAAGTGCTCCATCGCCTTGTCCACCAAGACATTGAGGTCTTCGAGCGAAGTAGCGTCCGCCGGCACCACGAGGGCTCCGCACTGCTCGGCGAGCTCATTGATGGTGCCCAGCCGGATCGACACCGGAGTGTTGGTCAGCACGAGGCTGGCCCCTTCTTCCCTTGCTTTCAGCGCCGCCTTCCACGCTATGGACTGGTCATTGAGCGCACCGAAGATAATGCCTTTCTTGCCTTTAAGTAATCCGTATGACATAATCGTTATTTCTTAAGTGTTTCGTTGGGCACGAGCATGAAGGTGAGCTTGCCCATGCAGCATACATTACCATTGACCGTAGCCTTCGCCTCCACGAACACGGCCGGCCCCCTGCGTCCCGTAAGGTGTGCGCGGGTGCAGACGGTGTCTCCCGGAAATACGGAATGCTTGAACTTGACCCCGTCGAGCCCGGCATAGAACGCCGTATTGACCTTGAGATCGTCCTTAGGGATGAGCAGGAAGCTGGCCTGGGCCATTATCTCGCACAGAATCACCCCCGGCACGACCGGATATCCCGGAAAATGGCCGGTGGTGAAGAACTCATTGTCACGAATGGTGTACTTGGAGCAGACATACTCCCCGTCCCACTCGGACTCGTCCACGAGGAGCATCGGCTCCCTGTGAGGCAGAATCTGCTTTATTTCCTCTCTGTTCATAATTTGAATTTTCTCAGTGACACGCAAACGTTGTGCCCGCCGAATCCGAGAGAGTTGGAAATCGCCACGTCGAGCGCTCTCTCCCTGGCTTTGAGCGGGGTATAATCGAGGTCGCACTCGGGGTCCGGGGTCGTAAGACCGAGGGTCGGAGGCACTATGCCGTCCTTCAGCGCGAGGGCGGAGGCGATCAGCTCGGCGGCCCCCGTCGCCCCGAACATATGCCCGGTCATCGACTTGGTGGAGCTTATCGAGGCCCTGTGCGCATCCTCCTCGCCGAGAGCGAGTTTGACGGCCTTGGTCTCGGCGGAGTCGTTGAGATGAGTCCCCGTGCCGTGGGCGTTGACGTAGAGGTTCTCCCCTGCCTTGTACCCGGCCTGCCTGAGAGCGTCACTGATGGCCTTGGATGCCGGGATGCCGTCCTGCCGGGGCGCCGTATAGTGATAGGCGTCGCAGGTGCAGCCGTAGCCGCATACCTCGGCGATGATTTCAGCCCCTCTTTTCACTGCATGCTCATACTCTTCGAGCATCAGCAGAGCCGCCCCCTCCGCCATCACGAAGCCGCCGCGGTCCTTATCGAACGGTCGGCAGGCCTTGGACGGATCCTCCTCGGTGGTGAGAGCCTTGCAATTGGCAAACCCCCCGATTGCGAGAGGGTTGAGCACTGCCTCGCTGCCTCCGGCCAGGATGGCGTCCGCACGGCCGTAACTGATTGCCAGATAGGCCTCTCCCACGGAGTTGGTGCTGGTGGCGCAGGCCGAGACATGAGTAAGGCACGGGCCCTGGGCATTGTACTTGATGGCAATGTTGCCCCCGGCGATATTTGGAATCATCATCGGGATGAAGAGCGGGGAAATCCTGTCCGGCCCCTCTTCAAGCATCACCCTGGTCTGGGCGATGAAGGTGTTCATCCCCCCGATGCCGGAGCCAAGATACACCCCGAAGCGCTCCGGCTCTATGTTTTCCCCCGAAACGAGGCCGCAGGAACTCATGACCTGGGAAGCCGCCGCAAGAGCATATTGACTATATAGATCATTTCTGCGCCTGTCCGCGCCGCTCAGCCCGAAGGCCGCCGGGTCGAAGTTCTTGATGGTTCCGCCCACGTGGATGGGAAGTCCGCCGAGATCCATTCCGCTCAAAGGGCCTATGCCGCAACGGCCGAGTTTCAGACTCTCCCAGAATGTAGCAATGTCATTGCCGACCGGGGAGATGACTCCCAGGCCGGTGATGACTACTCTTCTTCCGTTATTATTCATACATGAATCTTCTGATGCTTCCCTTAGGAGTCTTTGAGAACGGCTCGAAACGGAGCTCGTATGAACTTACCTGGGAATATGCAGGGATTTTCTTGTTGAGCGCCACGAGATTGGCGTCCATGACGCTCTTGAGGGCGGCGGCGTCGAGGTCGCCGGTGAGGTTGGAGTCAGGGACGATGAGGGCGACGAGCTTGCCGTTGCGGGAGACGATGAGCGATTCTCCCACGTATGTGAGCGCATTGAGCACCACCTCGATCTCCTCCGGGAAGATGTTCTGTCCGTTGGAGGAGAGAATCATGCTCTTGCAGCGGCCCACGATGAAGACGCTCTTGTCATCGTCGATTGTGGCGAGGTCTCCGGTCCTGAACCATCCGTCCTCGGTGAAAGCCGCCTTGGTGGCCGCCTCGTTCTTGTAGTAGCCCGTGAAGACCACGTTCCCCCTGATGAGGATTTCACCCGGTATGTGCGCAGGGTCGGCGGAGTTGATTTTCAGATCGACTCCCTCCTCGGCGACCTCTCCGCACTCCTTGAGCTTGTAGGTGCCGAGCTTGCCAAGACATATTGTCGGCGCGGCCTCGGTCATGCCGTAGCCGGTGACGAACGGAAGCTTGAGCTTCTCCACCATGAGTTTCTCCAGATGCTCCGGGATGGCCGCGCCGCCTGTCACGAACAGGCCGATGTTGCCGCCCAGGGCCTTGAGGAAGATGGTGGTGAGAGCTTCGCAGAAGTCCGGATTGTTCTGATAGTCTTCAAGTTTCGCGGCTCCGCTCTTGCTGTGGATGAATTCTCCGATGGAGTCCTCCAGAAGCTTGGTGAGAATCAGCGGCACGGCGAAGAACACGTGCGGCTTGTATTTCCTGAGGGCAGGCTTGAGGTTCGCCGGCACCGGCGGGATGCAGAGCACGACAAGGTGCATTCCGAAGCAGAGCGGCGCGAGCATGTCATAGACCATTCCGAAAATGTGCGCATACGGGAGAACGCTGACGTAATTGTCCTCCCTCCTGTATGGGAAATGTATCGGGATGAGGTGGACGTTGGCCGAGAAATTGCGGTTGGTCAGCATCACTCCCTTAGGATTGCCGGTGGAGCCGGAGGTGTACATTATCGCGGCGAGATCGTCCAGAGACCCGGTCTCGTAGTGGATGTCCTCGGGCTTGAGTCCGTTCGGATGAGCTTCGCTGAAGAGAGCGTCCCGCTTGAGATAGGTGTCGGCGAAGCCGTCGCGGGAAGCGAGGAGCTCCCAGTTCTTGTTGTCGAATACTCCGATGATGTTCGGCAGGGAGTCGAAATTCATCTTGTCGAATATCGTCTTTTCCGTATAGAGCAGGCGCGCGTCGGAGTGGTTGACCAGAGCCGTCGTGTCATCCGGGGTGAAACCGTTGAAAATCTGCACGGCCACGAAACCTCCCACCTGCGCGGCGAGGAAAATCTTGGCCCAGTTGGAGCTGCTCCGTGCGTTGATTACAATCTTGTCCCCTTTCTTGAGCCCGGCCGCCTTCCAGCAAAGCACGAGCTTCTCGATATCCGCCGCGAGCTCCCCGTAGGTAACGCTGCAGCTATTATAGTCGTCAAGGGCCGGCTTGTTCCAGCACTCCTTTACTGAATTTTCGAATGTGACAATAAAGTTGTCTTTCTGCTTGAGTTCGTACATCGTCAAAACATTTTAAGATTAACGGCGGCGAATGTAGGGACATTCCTTTTATTGCGTTCCCGGGGCCGGCGGTTTTGTGGCTAAAATGTTTCTATCCGTGGCGAGAAAAAGCTTTTGTGGCGAGTTCGGAAAGCCCCGGAATTTCGCCACAATCGGCCTTCTGCAGGGCTACAGGCGGGGTAAACCCGCATAATCAGAGATAAAACTCCCGGGTCAGAGAGCGATACTCCTCTGTCCTTTCTCCACCGTTCATCAGGGTCAAGAAAGCCTCCTCCTCCCCTCTTTTCACGCTGGAAAACTCGGCAACGACCCTGCGCGGGGGCTTCCCGGGGACGGTCCTTACATGCAATTGCCGGAAAGGGTGCAGGCCGAACGATGCGGCGCAGCGCCGCAAGTCGCGCAGGCGGTCGGAAGGCAGGATGAGGGACAGCCTCCCTCCGGGGACGAGATGAGAGGAAGCGAACGAGAGAATCTCCCTGTATGAGAGCGAGTCCGTATGTCTGGCCGCCGCTTCGCGGGGGTCCGGATTTTTCAGAGAAGCATCATAATACGGAGGGTTCGAGAAAATCAGGTCGAACTTCTGCCCGGTCACAAATTCCGAAAGCGGAGAGCAGACGGCACGGAGCCGATCCGCCCAGGGCGACGAGCGGAAGTTGAATGAAGCCTCCGAGGCCGAGGCCGGGTCGATGTCAATCCCGACAATCCGGCAGTCCACGCTGCGCTGCGCAGCCATCAAGGCGATTACGCCCGTTCCGGTGCCGATATCAAGGGCAGTCCTGTCGGAGGGCAGAATGGTCATCGAGGCTCCGAGAACCACGGCGTCAGTCCCGACCTTGAGGGCCGAGTCGCGGTTGCGGACCTCAAACCGGCGGAACCTGAACACGCTCTCCGCCGTCATACGAAGAGCCCGTCCTTCATCTCAAGCGTGCGGTCGCACAAGGCCGCGAGCTGTCTGTCATGGGTCACGATCACGATCGTCTGCCCGATGGAGCTTCTGAGGTCGAAGAAGATTTTGTGGATTTCCTCTTTGGTGGCGGAGTCCAGACTCCCCGTCGGCTCATCGGCGAAGAGCACCGAAGGCCGGTTGACGATCGCCCTCGCTATGGCGGTCCGCTGCTGTTCTCCTCCGGAAAGCTCCGAGGGCTTATGTGACAGTCTGTCCTTAAGACCAAGACTCGTCAGCAGCCGGACAGCCTCCGATTTGGCCTCCCGTGCGGAAGTCCCCGCAATAAGGGCCGGAATCATCACGTTTTCCAGAGCGCTGAACTCGGGCAGCAGATGATGGGCCTGAAAGACGAAACCTATCTTGCGGCCTCTGAACGAGGACAGCGCATCGCTTCCGAGCTTCAACACGTCCTTCCCGTCTATGGTGAGACTCCCTCTGTCCGGAGTGGACAGTGTGCCGAGTATCTGGAGCAGGGTGGACTTGCCGGTGCCGGACGCGCCGGTTATCGAGACGATTTCACCCTCATCTGCGCTGAAGTCGATTCCTTTCAGCACTTCAAGCCGGCCGAAATTCTTATGTATGTCGTGTGCTTCTATGATCATATTTGACAAAATATTTTGTTTTTCCGCAAAAGCTCTTTATATTTGCAGTCCCATTAGGGGAATTCGGGGTGTGGCGCAGTTGGCTAGCGCATCTGGTTTGGGACCAGAGGGTCCTGTGTTCGAGTCACAGTACCCCGACATAAAGGACTGACCATTAGAGGCCGGTCCTTTTTTTGTGCGCCTGCGCAAAAGCTCTAACGCGCCCGCAACCATAGCTCCGGATTCTGCGGCGTCTTCTCCTTCCATATCTGGAAATGCAGCAGAGCCTGCCCGTCAATCGTGTCCACCTGGCCGATCACCTGCCCCGTCTTGACCTTGTCCCCCGCCTTGACCGACACCTGACCGAGCTTGCAGTAGAAACTGAAGTAGCTCCCGTGCTGGACAAGCACGCATTTGTTGTAGCCCGGCATCATTATCACCCTTTTGACCTCCCCGTCGAACACGGCCTCCACGGATGCTCCCGGCGAGAGGGCGATTCCGATACCGTTGTTGAACGGCATCACGATGGAGGTATAGACCGGATGGTTGTGTTTGCCGAACTTCTCCACCACCGGCCCGTCGGACGGCCACGGGAGTTTCCCCTTGTTGGCCTCGAACTCGGCGGCGAGCTTGTAGTCGATGGCCTTGGACGGCTTGGCCCCGGATTTCCCGGACTGTGCTTTTTTGCTCTCGTCCATATACTGGGCGATTATCCTCTCTATCTCCTTATTGAGGGCTTCGACCTGCTTGCGCTTGGAGTTGAGCTGGCGCTGGTATTTGGTCTTGTCCCGCTTGAGATTCGCAACGAGCGTGTCCGAACGTTTCTCCTCAGCTCTCAGCCCGTCAAGTTCCTTCTGCCGGTCCGCCTTCAGGCTCTCGGCCCTGCGCTTCATGCTCTCCAGGGAGGCGAGCTTTGTCTCCAGCTCCGACTGGAGTTCCTTGATTTTGGAGGCCTGCCTGTTCATCTCCGATGAGAGGTTCTTAAGATACGCGTAACGGCGGGTCGCCTGGCCGATGTCCTCGCCCGAGAAGACGAAGGCGTACCAGAGACGGATGTCCCGGTTGCGGTATGCCCCCCGTATCAGGCGCTCATAATAGACGGTCATCGTGTCGAGCCTCGCCTTCAGCGCCCTGTACTCGCGTCTGGCAACGGTTATGCTGTCGGAAATGATGCGTATCTCCCTGTCGCTCTCGTTGACGAGGGCGCGCCTGTTGGAAATCTGTTTGCGGATGAGGCTCAGCTCGTTTAGGGCGTTGCTGCTTCTGGTGGAATTCTCCCGGAGCTGCTTCTGAATCTGGGCTATCTCCTTTTCGAGCTGGGCCTTGCGGCTTTCCTGCTGCCTGGTGTCCTGCCCCGCCGCCGTCAGACAGGACAGAAACAAGAGAAGCGAGACCGTCAATATGCTCCGGAGAGACCTCATTTGGCGGATTTCTGTTCGGAGAGGGACTTATAATAGGAGGACAGGTCCTTCTCCCCCAGGGACTCCAGAACCTTGGAGTAATGTTCGAGAATCACCGCGCTCTCCTTTCCCCCGTAAAGCATGGCATGCTTGAAGAGAGGCTTGGCCTCCAGAGGCTTGTGCAGCAGATAGAGAATCCAGCCGCAGGTGTCAAGATAAGTGGCGTTGTCCGGCTCCAGTTCCACCGTCCGCCTGCTCATTTCCAAAGCCTTGCGCAGCGAGCGTTTCTCGAGGGAAAGATAATATGCGTAGTTGTTGAGGACGGGAGCATAGTCCGGATTGATTTTCAGGGCCTCCCGATATGCCTTGAATGCGCGTTTCTTATCCCCGTTCTGATGGGAGATGTCCCCTTCGTACGAATATGCGAAGACCTGCTTTTCCTTATCCCCTTGAGCTTCAGCCGACCTCGCAAGACGGCCGCAGGCCTCCAGGACCTCCTCCCAACGGCTCTCGATGGAAAGCAGCTTTATCTTGAGCTCCTGAGACACAAGGTCTTCCGGGTGCAGCTCCAGACATCTGTCCACCAGCTTTTTCAGCTGCTCCCCCCAGACCCACCAGAATTTGGAGTCGATGTTGTCCACGATTACGGAGAGATAGTCGCTTTTGATGTCGCCCCGGACATCTTCATTGTTGATGAAATGGTCGAGAGCGACGAAGAAATCCGGATAACGGCCCGTCATGCGGAGAAGTTCCACCTTCCCGAGCTCGGCGGGAGCATAGTCCGGATCGAGCTCCAACGCCCGGTTGTAGTATGACAGCGCGACGGAATCCCTCCTCTGCTGGAAACGGGTGTCCGCTATGAGAGTCAAAGTATATGGAGTGTCATACAACGCGGGACTCATCCCCACGAGCTTCTCGCAGACATCCGCAAGCAGGGTACGCTCCCCCGTATTGCTGTACAGCGTAGCCAGAGCGTTGAAGTACCACACGTTCGTGGAGTCCAGACGCGCCGCGCCGCTCAGATGCTCCGCCGCCCCGGCGTTCTCGCCCAGAGCCAGTTCGCACAGACCGAGGTAATAGTTGACGGCATCGTCTTCGGGAGCCTCCTCGAAAAGAGCGAGGAACTTGTCCCGGGCCTGAGAATATCTGCCTTCGGCATATTCGCGGGCGGCATCCAGAAACGGCCCGCTGTCAGCGGCTTTCTGCGCGTCCAGGCACAGACAGGACAGCGCCGACAATATATATATTATGGAGGCTACCTTTCTTAGCATACGCAAAAGTATGTAATTTTATGAGAAAAATTGGCTACTTTCGCGAGGATTATTCAAATTGACGATGCAACTTTTCGGAAACGGGAAGCATCTTGACAATCGGGAAGCGGAAATGATAGAAGGGGCGAAGAGAGGAGACCGCAAATCCCAAAAAGCCGTCTTCGACCTCCTGTCACGCAAGATGTACGCGGTTTGCCTGCGGTACATGGGCGACAAGGACACGGCCGAAGACATACTCCAGGACGGATTCGTGACCCTGTTTTCCAAGCTTGACAGCTACTCGGGAGCAGGTTCCTTTGAAGGCTGGGCAAGAAGGATCTTTGTCAACACTGCGCTGATGAGTCTGAGGAAGAAGGACGCGATGAAGAACAGCGAGAATCTCGATGCCGTCTGGAACGTGGCCGACAGCGACCCGTCCCCGATACAGAAGATAGGCAACGACGACCTTCTGAAGATGGTGGCATCGCTTCCGCCGGGATTCCGTACCGTATTCAACATGTACGTAATCGAAGGCTACTCCCACAAGGAAATTGCGGAGGCTCTGGGGATTTCCGAAACCACTTCCCGCTCACAGTTGCAGAGAGCAAGAATGCTGTTGCAGTCAAAGATCAAAGACAGATATTAGTCAAGATGCAGGACAGAGACAAGGATTTTGACCTTCTGATAAGGTCAATGCTGGAAGATGCCGAGGCGAGACCGTCGCACGGCGTCTGGAAAGCCATATCCTCGCATCTGGACGCGCAGGCCCGGGCGGAACGTACCGCCGGAAGCGGCTGGCTCAGATGGGCCGGAGCTTCGCTGGCGTTCGCGGCGGCTCTCGGACTCGCGCTTTTCTTCAGCGGCACCGCACAGGGCCCGGAGCTTCATCCGTCACGCAGCCTTGCGCTCTCGGACTATTCGGAGCGGACAGTCCTGCTGACAGACTTCCGGGAGGCCACGCCGCTCAAGCCGGTCCCGGTCCGGATGCAGGATACAGCGGAAAGCGCGGAAGAGGCAGGGCAAGACCCGGTGTCCGAAGAGCCGGCATCCGGCACGATGAAGAGCCAGGATACGGCGGAGGCGGACAAGACATCAAGAGAAAGACGCAAGTGGCAGAAACCGGACACCTACCGGGACGATTTTGACCTGCTGGCCGAAGCCGAGCGGAGAGAAAGTTCACACATAGGGAGAATGTCCATCTACGCCAAAGGTGCGATCGGCGGCAACGATGCGGACTTCAGGCTGTCTCCGGTCCACTCCTCGATGGCCCCGGGGGACGGCGAATCGGGAATCACCGAACTGAGCACCTCCACTTACGGGATTCCTCTGACCCTCGGAGTCGGGGTGAGATATTATCTGCTCCCGAAGTTGTCCATAGGCTCCGGACTTGACTATTCCCTGCTCACAAGGACATTTACCGGCAGATACCGGGGCACATCCCCCGAGACCGGAGAAGAGATTCAGGAAGTCGGCAACATATCACACTACCTGCACTATATCGGCATCCCCCTCGGTCTCTACTATGACCTGCTGGGCACGGACAACTTCAAGCTCTATGTCTATGGACTCGGGGAGGCCGAATACTGTCTGGCAAGCAAATACACGCTTTTTGCCACGCCGAACATAACGCACAGCGAACAGGTCAAGAAGCTCCAGTACTCCATTGGAGGCGGTCTCGGAATCGAGTTCCGTCTCTCGGACATGCTGGGCCTCTACGCCGATCCGGGCTTCAGATACTATTTCCAGTCCGATCAGCCGAAGAGCGTCAGGACGGACAAGCCGGTGATGGTCAGCTTCGATGCCGGGCTGAGGTTCAACTTCTGATAAAAAACTTCAAAAAACATAAGAAACTTTAATTTGTAGCGACATCCGGGACGATTTTGTTCCGGATGCCGTTTTTTATGCCGTCATTTGCAAAAAACAACTTCTTATTACTGCTATGAAAATGCTTCATCATCATCTGCTCCTCGCCGGCGCACTCTTGTTCTCCGCCGGCTGCATACCCGAAACGCAATGGCTCCCCACCGGACACCCGCGCTCGGACTGCCACTCGCGCAAGCCGCCCTCCGGGGGCTCGTCGCTGCCGGACGAGAAAGACACGGTGGTGTTTATGACCGGAGTGAAATTCGCCGACGACTACGACTGGCGGAAAGACAGCGACTACGGCCTTGCGGAGTTCGAGGTGGTTCTGTACAGGGACTTCAACCCCTGTCTCACCATCCCCTCATCTTCGGGAGCGGTCAGCCCCGACCCCGACACACACCACTTGATAGGCGCGAACCTGTACACGGAATGTGTCTCCTCCGGCAAGACCCGGCTCGCAAGAGACGCTCAGATCATCATAAGCTTCGACGGAGGGGAGCTGTTCAAAGGCATTCTCCCGGACGGAGATGACATCTACACTCTGTCCGAAAGGCGCGACGGGCACGGGTTCTCGCTCCGCTGCAACGGAGAGGTCCTGTTCAGCAGCGAGAGCGGTTCGGTGTTCGGAGACCTGGCCGATCCGTCATACCGGCCCTACGGAGCGCTCTACAAGGACGAAGGGAAGATATGCTTCTGCTATCGGGACGGTGAAGGACTGGATGAGAAATATTATTTCGTCATAGACGGCAAGGCCGCGGACAGCGGACGGAAAGCAAAGTACGACATTCAGGACATGAAGGTCTCGGAAGGCTACCCCTCCAGCGCAGAGCTGTCCTGCCTCTGGTTCAGCGTCAGCGAGGGAAGAGTCTGGAGAGAAGATGACGGGCGGACAATCCTGTCCGGATGGATGGGCTACGGGGGAATGGAAAACAGCTCCTGCACTGTCAGTGAAGACGACCCTGAAACGCTCAGGGAGATATGCGTCGGAGAGGCCCTGATTCTGCACGGGGCGAGGACAGACCATGCGCTTCTGGAGACTGCTGATTCAGCGGTGGAGATATGGTGTTACGACAACGGAAGCGCCCTGCGGCAAAGGGTGGAAGGCCATCGTCTGATGTCCGCCTCCTGCGCGGATCTTCTCGGAGACGGGCTGTACGCGGTTCTCACCCCCGATGCCGGAGACACGCACAAAATCTATTGCGACGGCGAGAGCAGGGAAATGGAGTTTCACGGCTTCTTCAGCGGCATTCGCGTCTTCCTGGAGCCCCGGTGACGTGTAAAGATGGGAGCTTCTTAATCCTCCCAAGTGACGGACCGGCTCCCGTCGGGAAGCGGCGAGATCGCGACTTTCAGCGTCTCTTCGGGAAGCAGGTTCTCGATATTCTCGGGCCACTCCATAAGGCAGAGGCAGCCGCTGTCAAGATAATCGTAGAGCCCGATATCAAGAGCCTCGGCATCCTTGGTTATGCGGTAGAAGTCAAAATGATAGATTGACTCCCCCGAGGCGGCCGCATACTCGTTGACTATGGCGAAAGTCGGGGAAGCCACCGCATCGTCCCTCACGCCGAGAGAGCGGCAGAGAGCCGTGATGAAAGTGGTCTTGCCCGCTCCCATGGGGGCATAGAAGGCGATAAGATTGCGCTCCCCCGTCAGGCGGAGGAACTCCGATGCCGCCGCGTCGAGACCCTCCAGAGACTTTATCAATATTTCATGCTGCATAACGACGCAAATATAAAAAAGAAAACACAATGCTGACACAGATAAAAGCCGCCAAGTGCATAGGCACCCAGGCAGTGCTGGTAACCGTGGAGACGGACATCGACCACGGGATAGGGATACACCTCGTAGGGCTTGCGGACGTGGCCGTCAAAGAAAGTCTCCTCAGGACGGTGACCGCCATGGAATCCCTCGGATTCAAAGTCCCGGGCAAGAAGATAGTCATCAATCTGGCTCCGGCCGACCTCCGCAAGAACGGAAGCGGCTATGACCTCCCCATCGCCATCGGCATAATGGCCTCCTCCGGCAAATACGACTTTGTCGGAGCCGAAGAATACCTGATGATGGGCGAACTCGGACTGGACGGGAGCATCCGCCCGATTGAAGGGGCCCTGCCGTTCGTGGAGCTCGCGGCCGATTCGGGCCTGAAAGGAGTGATCCTTCCCTCCGAATCCGCCCTCGAAGCGGCGGAAATCACGGAGATTCCGGTCTATGGCGTCGCCGACCTGAGGCAGGCCCTCCGAATCCTTGAGGGAGAAGATTGCAGCGACCTGCTCGCCGGCGAACTCGCAAAAAAGATGCTCCGCGAAGGCGTCCCGAGGCCGGAAGAGGAGAACCTTGTCGATTTCTCCGACATCATCGGACAGGAAAGCGCGAAGAGAGCGGTGGAAATAGCAGCTGCCGGAGGGCACAATCTCATAATGATAGGCGCCCCGGGGGCCGGAAAAAGCTCCCTCGCCAAAGCCATGGCCGGAATCCTTCCGCCGATGACCAGGGAGGAATCTCTGGAGACCAGTCGGATCTACTCCGTTGCCGGCCTGCGGAGAGGCTGCAGCGGACTTGTGAAGCGGCGCCCCTTCCGCGCTCCCCACTACTCCGCCTCCATGGCGGCCCTCATCGGCGGAGGGGCCGGCGACAACATCATCCCGGGAGAGGTGACCCTCGCCGACAACGGAGTCCTCTTCCTCGATGAGCTGCCGCAGATGTCCAAAAGCGTTCTGGAATCATTGCGCGCCCCGATCGAAGACAGGAAAGTGACCATCTCAAGGCTCAAGAACAAGGTGGAGTTCCCCTCGTCGTTCACGCTGGTCGCGGCCGCGAACCCCTGTCCCTGCGGATACTTCGGCGAAGGCGACCGCTGCCGCTGTTCCGCCGCCCAGAGGACGGCCTATCTGTCCCGGCTCTCGGGGCCCATCATGGACAGGATAGACCTTCAGACATGGATGCACCCCGTACCCACCGAGGCGGTGCTGCGCAGAGTAAAGGCGGAGAGCAGCAGCGAAGTGGCCTCCCGGGTGCGCGCAGCGAGGCTCCGGCAGGCGAGAAGATTCAGCGGGGAGGGCATCAGCACCAACGCCGAGATGTCAAACAGGCAGACAGAGAAGTTCTGCCCTCTGGACGATGAGTGCCGCCGCACTCTGGAAAGCATAATGAACAGCACCGGAATGTCCCTGCGGGCATGGTTCAGAATAATAAAGGTGGCCCGGACCATCGCTGACCTCGAAGGCGAGGAGAGGATAAGGCCGGGCCATCTGATGGAAGCGGCAGGATATCGCCTACTTGATCGCGGCAAGATTTGACTTTAGCTGCTCCACGGAGCTTGCCCCGATGATGACGGAAGTGACCTCCGGACGGCGAAGAATCCAGCGGAGAGCATATTGCGCAAGCGTAAGTCCCTGTGATTCCGCCTCTTTGTTCCACTCGCCGATCTGCGAGAGGAGTTCGTCCGTCAGCACGTCGGGCTTTAGGAAACCGCTGTGCGTCATGCGCGAGCCCTCCGGTATCCCATGCAGGTACTTGCCTGTCAGCAAGCCCTGGGCCAGAGGGGAGAACGCCACGAACCCGGCCCCGGAAGCCTCCGCCTGAGGCAGAACCTCGGACTCAACGGCCCTGTCTATCATATTGTATCTTCCCTGATAGACAAGGCAAGGCACGTGCTGCTCGCGCAGATAAGCGTATGCCCTGGCAGCCATCTCGGGCGGATATTTTGAAATGCCGACATACAGGGCCTTGCCCTGACGCACGACGTCGACCAGGGCCTGCATCGTCTCCTCCAGCGGAGTCAGAGGATCCGGCCTGTGAGAATAGAAGATGTCCACATAGTCCAGCCTCATGCGCCTGAGGCTCTGGTCGAGGGAGGCGATGAGATTCTTGCGCGACCCCCACTCCCCGTATGGCCCCGGCCACATGTCGTGCCCGGCCTTGGTGGCAATGATGACCTCGTCCCTGTGGGCGGCGAGAGAAGCTTCGAAAATCTCTCCGAAAAGGCTCTCGGCGGAGCCGCACGGCGGCCCGTAATTGTTGGCCAGATCAAAATAGGTGATGCCGCTGTCGAATGCGCACTCGACGATGTCGCGGCATTTCTCTTTGGAAGCGTCCGCGCCGAAGTTGTGCCAGAAGCCCAGCGATATTTCAGGAAGGAGCAGCCCGCTCTGCCCGCAACGGCGGTACTTCATTGATTCATAGCGAGGTAGTGTCTGTTTGTAATTATCCATTTCTGATTGTGCTTGTGGTTTGAACAAAAGTAGCAAAAACAAAGACTCAAAAAACTTCAAAAATATTTTGCGGAAATAAAAAAACGGCTTACCTTTGCATTCCCTTTCCGAGAGGATGGGACAAGTTCATTGATAATATTGAAAGACAAGTACAAGCAAGTACCGAGAAAAGCAAAATGAATCGAGAGCGTTGATTTCTTTAGAGGAATTGAGGATGTCGGGGGAGAGCTAAGAAGTATGAATATACAAAGAAGAGTTTGATCCTGGCTCAGGATGAACGCTAGCGGCAGGCTTAACACATGCAAGTCGAGGGGCAGCGCGGGGTGGCAACACTCTGGCGGCGACCGGCGGAAGGGTGCGTAACACGTGAGCAACTTGCCCGTATCCGGGACATAACCGGCGGAAACGCCGACTAATTTCCCATAACATCGGGGCCCGCATGGGTTCCGTTTGAAAGATTCGTCGGATGCGGATGGGCTCGCGGGACATTAGCTGGTTGGAGTGGTAACGGCACACCAAGGCGACGATGTCTAGGGGTTCTGAGAGGAAGGTCCCCCACACTGGAACTGAGACACGGTCCAGACTCCTACGGGAGGCAGCAGTGAGGAATATTGGTCAATGGGCGGAAGCCTGAACCAGCCATGCCGCGTGAAGGAATGAGGCCCTATGGGTCGTGAACTTCTTTTGTGGCGGAGCAATAAGGGCCACGTGTGGCCCGACGAGAGTACGTCACGAATAAGCACCGGCTAACTCCGTGCCAGCAGCCGCGGTAATACGGAGGGTGCAAGCGTTATCCGGATTTATTGGGTTTAAAGGGTGCGTAGGCTGTCCGACAAGTCAGGGGTGAAAGCCCGGCGCCCAACGCCGGAACCGCCCTTGATACTGCCGGGCTGGAATGCGGATGCCGTGGGAGGAATGAGTAGTGTAGCGGTGAAATGCATAGATATTACTCAGAACACCGATTGCGAAGGCATCTCACGAATCCGCCATTGACGCTGAGGCACGAAAGCGTGGGGAGCGAACAGGATTAGATACCCTGGTAGTCCACGCAGTAAACGATGATGACTAACCGTCGGCGATACACTGCCGGTGGCCAAGCGAAAGCGATAAGTCATCCACCTGGGGAGTACGTTCGCAAGAATGAAACTCAAAGGAATTGACGGGGGCCCGCACAAGCGGAGGAACATGTGGTTTAATTCGATGATACGCGAGGAACCTTACCCGGGCTCGAACGGCAGGCGAACGACCCAGAGATGGGGAGGCCCTTCGGGGCGTCTGTCGAGGTGCTGCATGGTTGTCGTCAGCTCGTGTCGTGAGATGTTGGCTTAAGTGCCATAACGAGCGCAACCCTTGCCGACAGTTACCAGCAAGCAAAGTTGGGGACTCTGTCGGGACTGCCACCGCAAGGTGCGAGGAAGGCGGGGATGACGTCAAATCAGCACGGCCCTTACGTCCGGGGCGACACACGTGTTACAATGGCGGCTACAGAGGGATGCCACCCCGCGAGGGGGAGCGGATCTCGAAAGGCCGTCTCAGTTCGGATCGGAGTCTGCAACCCGACTCCGTGAAGCTGGATTCGCTAGTAATCGCGCATCAGCCATGGCGCGGTGAATACGTTCCCGGGCCTTGTACACACCGCCCGTCAAGCCATGAAAGCCGGGGGTGCCTGAAGTCCGTGACCGAAAGGAGCGGCCTAGGGCAAAACTGGTAATTGGGGCTAAGTCGTAACAAGGTAGCCGTACCGGAAGGTGTGGCTGGAACACCTCCTTTTTGGAGCGCTGCTCCGACATCCTAGAGACGCTCTGGCGGTTCACGAGGCCGGTCGCCTGCCTGGACCTGTCTTTCCTGACCTTTTTGACATACACGGAGGCCCGCTGCCGGAAGTGCGGGCATCAGGGAAGTTCATTGACAATACTGAGAGAGAAACGAGGTAAAGAAAGATAGAATTTAGA
>CAVHNN010000032.1:0-23402 GCA_963637465.1 Paludibacteraceae bacterium | reverse complement strand
ACGAGCTTTGCTCATCTCGAGGAATCTTTCTTCCTGGTCAATACCGAGGAAACGGCGTCCTAGAAGGTTAGCCGCAATACCGGTAGTGCTGCTTCCTGTGAACGGGTCAAGTATCCAGGCTCCTGGTTTCGTGGAAGCCTGAATGATTCTCGATAGGACGCACAACGGTTTTTGTGTGGGGTGCTTGCCGCACGATTTCTCCCACTGTGCAATAGCCGGCAACGTCCATACATCGCGCATCTGAGTCCCGCCGTTGATTTCTTTCATTAGCTCATAGTTGTAGTAATGAGCCACTTTCTGCTCCTTTCGGGCCCACAGGATATATTCCGCCGAATAGGTGAAGTATCGACAGGAAAGATTGGGCGGAGGATTGGTTTTCACCCAAGTGATGCAGTTCAGTATCTTGAAGTTCAGCTCCGAAAGACAGCGAGCCACAGAAAAGATGTTGTGATACGTTCCACTGACCCAGATGGTGCCATCGGATTTCAGATGCTCCCGGCAAGCGGCCAGCCACGTTTTATCAAACTTGTAGTCCTCCTCAAAGCCCTGGGACTTATCCCACTTGCCCTTATTCACGGATACAGGAACACCGCTCTGTATGCTGATTCCGCCGTTCGACAGATGATACGGTGGATCAGCGAAAATCATATCGAACTTGAAATCGAACGAGTTCAGAAGCTCGATACAATCACCCTGCAGGAGCGTGAAGTTTTTATCCTGTGATTTGTAGTAGGCTGTGAGCATTTATTATGCCATTTTCTTGATCTCTTCAACAAAAGACGGGAGGGTGGTGAGATTATAAACGCGAGGAATAATACCATAGGCTTCCTCCAGTTTATTCTTTGCACTAAGCCAACCCTTGCCATCGGTTATCCATACGAATTCGTATTTCTTATTGGCGTTGATTTTAGGAGCGATATCTGAATAGGAGCGCGCTACTTCATTGGGTTTAGATCCGCCGTCATTGTAGAAATTAGTCTCGATCAAGAAGATCTTGTCTTTTTTCCTAACAACAAAATCGAATCGTTTAAGGTCTTTCCCAAGTCCTTTTAAATCATTAAAGGACGTACTATTAACCTCTTCTTCATAAACAATACTGGCCTCAGCAAACACTTTTGCAACAGCTTCAGCCATTAGTTTTCCCGAACGATTTTTACGTGCATTTGTATCAAGCCCTACCTCGACGCCGAAAACATAATCGACAAGGTTTGTAAGCTTCTTTGAGCGAAACACTTCCCCTAATCCTGTATCCTCAATGTAGGTACAGATACTATCAACATCGTTGAAATAGCTTTCTAAAAGTACTGGTTGCAACTCCTCGTTCAGGACTAATTTTTTGTCCTTTTTTCTTACTGCCACAAGAATGCCTAAGACTTCGAAAGCCTTTGGATTCTCGTTATAGATTAACTCAACGGCTGCGCGTAAGTCGTCCTTACCGAGAAGATAATTAAGCTGATTCAGCTTAACCGCAATCTTGGCAACACTTGAAGATACCTTGGAAAAATCAGTGAAGAAGCCCAGAGTCGCATTTGTTTCCTTTAACTGGGAGAGGAATATGTCAAAGTTTGCCATAATGCTAAACGTTAACTATGTTAGAAATCATCAGTTCAGAGATGGCGCCGCGACCAGAGGCATCAGAATTAATCATTCTGGCTGCAGATACTCTCTTAATGAAAAAATGTTGGTATAGGTTATCGAAAAAGTTTTCGGTGGGGTTCACATCCTTCGGGTCAGAGTTGCTGGCTACGAAGAGGGCCTTTTCCTCGCTAATCTGGTCACAGAAGTCGCGGAGTCGAAGTTGCTCATCGTCATCGAAGCCCTCTTTTGCGTAGGAAGTGAATGATGAAGTTTTAGTGATGGGCTTGTAAGGAGGATCGAAGTAGAACAATGTGTCAGGGCTTGCAAAACGGTCAGTTTCAGCAAAGTCACCGCAGAGGATTTCGACCTTCTGGAGAACCGTTGAGCAAGCACGGAGATTGTCAGCGTCGCAAATACGAGGATTGGCATACTTGCCGTGAGGAACGTTGAATTCGCCTTTGGAATTGACCCTGTACAGTCCATTAAAACACGTTCTATTGAGGAAGATGAAGAGTGCAGCAGTTTCTATAGGAGTGGTTTGCTTCGTGTTAAAACGGGCTCTCTTCTCCATGAAATATGCCTTGCGGTCTTCAGCGTTCAAGGGGATATATTCGGCTTGGATATGAGTAAGTTCCGCTATCAGGTCCTCTACGTTCTCTTTGATTACACGATAAGTGCAGATAAGTTCCTCATTGATGTCGTTGATGGCAGCTCTCTCAATATTGGGATATGCCTGAAGAATCCAGAACATAACGGCACCACCCCCAACAAACGGCTCCACATACGTAATATGCTGACGGGATGCGAAATCGCGAGGAAGCGATTTGCGAACCTCATCCAGCAACTGTGTCTTCCCTCCAACCCATTTGATGAATGGCCGAGCTTGAGTTATGTCTTCGAACAACTTCATAAGCAATTCATATTTTTACAAAGTTACAAAAAGTTGTTTTGAGTACATCATGCTCTGGCCGTTTGCCGGAATGGAATTTGGCCGTTTGCCGGAATGAAATTATATTCTCATTTTTGACACCTCAGATTTGACATATCAAGTCCCCAGACCGCTGTAGTAGCGATTTGGGGGCTTTTTGATTTTTCAAGTATGTAATGTAATGGAGGCTGTGGCGCCGCTCGCTCCCTGTTGCCTCCGGCGGGACTCAGTCGCTGCAGCTCCTTCGGCCCTCCCATTGTCTTCTTCGTTCGGCAGCGCCGAACTCGTATCCAATGGGTCCTTCCCACTTTCCGAGGCCGTGGGCTGGCCACGCCCGCCGGAGGCAACAGGAAGTCCCGCTGATGCTTTCACGGCCATTATTTCTGTCTCGCATTGGTGTTTTTATCGGGCCCCTTTTTAGTGATGGCTATGATGCTTCTCATTTCTTTTCTGGTTACTATTTGGGCGTCTGCTCTGAAGCCGGAGGATCCGTGCAGGTTGTTCGTCAGGTCGGTCCGAGTGTATGTCGGGATATATCCCTCTCCTTGGATGCTCAGGAAGTTCATGTCCTGAAGGGTGCCTATTATCTCGCCCGGCGTGAAGTGCCTGCCTCCGCGGTTGATCCTTTTCGCGAGGTACTTGTAGAGTATCAGGGCCAGGAAGCAGGTGAGGAAGTGCGCTTCAATGCGGTCATCCCTATGCAGGAAGACAGGCCTCGCCTCGAAGTCTGTCTTCGTGATGCGGAAGCAGTCCTCGATTATCCAGCGGCCCCCGTTTAGTCTGATGATCGCAGGAGCATCGTCCTCAAGATCGGTGCAGATGCCGTAGAAGCCATCGAAGCGTGACTCCTGGTCAATCATCTCTTGGTTAAGTGAGTAGCTGCTGTACTGCGCGAGTTCTCCGTCTGCCGTGCAGCTTTCGCTCTTGATGAAGCGCTTGGGGTCGTTCTGGCTCTTTCCGTACTTGCCGGCCACTCCGCGCCTGATGATGCTCTCGGCTCTTGTGACCTGCCTGTCGCGGACATGCCGGGGTCACGGTGAGCGGTTCCGCCATGAACGACTGGCACAATAAGACCTGCGACCTGCTTCATCCGCTATATAACACCCTGCGGCGGCATCTGCTGAAGTCGCCATACATACACTGTGACGAGAGCGCCTTCAGCGTGTACAATGAAGAGACGCACAAGGTGCAGGGCGTGTCGATATGGGCGTTAAGCGATGCTCTCGGGCAAAAAGCTGATGTCAACCCGCGTGAGTGGATGGAGGACATCATGCCGAAAATGAAGGGGATTGCCTCGAACGACTTCTCATCTATGGAAGCGCTGCTTCCCGGCGAATGGAAGAAATCGCATCCCGACTCCCGTTCAATGGTACATCACATGACCGAAGCCGAGCACGTAGAGGCCATCCTGAAATCCCGGGCAAAAAGAAAGGCCGCCGGGCAAGATGCCGCCACCGCAGGATCGATGTAGTCTGCTGACCTCGTCAAACTCGGGGAATCTTTACAAAACTTTGCAGACTCTGCCAAGTTGCACAAAGTTACCGCCCTGTCCTAAGGAATTATATATGTACCTGGCCGGACGCTTTCCTTGAGTAGATTAGAAATATGTTTTCACGGCAAACAGGAACTGGTCTATGAAGATTTTCTTGAATGCGGCGATGTTGTTCTGTTCATAGAACATGAGCATAGCTTTCTTATAGTCGATGGAGTTGACCGTACGGAATGAGATGGGACAATAGCCGTTGGCTATGAGGATGGCATTGCTTGTTATGCGTGCCGTCCGTTTGTTGCCGTCGGTGAATGCCTGTATATAAGAAAGGAGTACCAAGGCAAGGATGGCTTTCTCGAATACATTTTCCTTTCCGTTGATTAAGGTACATGTGTCCTCAAGAGCCTCACGAATTTGAAACTCGTTGTCAAGCGGACGGTAATTGGTACCAGTGATACCCACACGACGATGGCGGATATTTCGGTCAACCCCGAGTTCTTTTGTCAGTATGGAATGGATGTCCTCTATCCGATGCACTGAAATCTCTTTCAGATAATCAGGCGCGTCCAGTACGAAATCAAGTGCATCCTTATGGTTCAGGAGCATGATGGCCTCTTCCTTGGTCTTTCCCGAAGCAGTCTGCTTGTCCTTCAGCAATCTCTCCGTTTCCAAGAGCGAATAAGTGTTGCCTTCTATCTGCGATGATTTCCACGACAAGTCCACACCGAGCCGCTCCATCTCCTTACGGTATTCAAGTTCGGTCATACCTTCCGTGTTATGTAGAAAGGTGATTTGTGCATCCTGCAATATAGTGACTTCTTCGGCCGTGAAAATCTCCACTTTCGGAAGTACCTCGCGAATGAGGTCAAAATTGAACATTTCCTGCACCTCACGTTCATCAATGTCTTTATCAAAATAGGTGTCAAGGTCGAGCGGCATGGTTACATGTGCCTGCGTAGAGAGTTTGTATCTCGTTGCTGGTCCACGTCCGCTAACCTCTATCATACCTTCATTGACCATATTGCGGATAATCCTCTTCAGTGTACTCTCGCTTGGCGCATCCGCTAAAGATTGTGCAATCTGGTCTCTACTTGACAGAGGGTGATAGTGCAAATATTGAAGTATTGATACATATAATGTCATGGCTACAATCTTTAATCGGGTCAAAAATACGACAATTATTTTGTTTATCGGGTCAATTGGACCCGTTTTTATGAATGATTAACCGTATTTTGACCCGATTCCGCTATGTTAGAAAGCCTATTTGTACCATAGGCTCGGCCTATGAGTTCCATAACACGAAATTATCTATATGTGTATTGCGTAAATATTCGCAATGCACTGCGTAAAATGTAAAACGATGTATAAAAGAGCAGAATATCAGATAATAAAGAATCGTCTTGAAGAGCCGCGAAGGTTCTTTCAGGTCGTGATGGGCGCTCGCCGGATAGGGAAATCAACCGTTGTGAAACAGGTGCTGAAAGGAACATCATGCTCTGGCCGTTTGCCGGAATGGAATTTGGCCGTTTGCTCGGTAGTGCGGGGCATAGAGGGATTCTATCTCCACGGCAGGAGCGTGGAAAGTGCCTTCCTGCGTCACGAAGAAGTCTTCAGTGACGGTGGTGTTCTCCTCCGGATAGCTGTCGAACCAGAACTCCGTACGGTCGGCGAGTACGCTTCTGTAGCCCTGAGGCGTGAAGCCGACCCGGCCCCCAACCGTGAGCGGCCGCAGCCGCCAGCCGTAGTGTCCGGAGACTTGATCCACAGGACGCAGGGCGGCGCAGCGAGGAGCCGTGAGCCTGACGAAACTGCGGTTCTCCTCGTTCCAGATAATGTATCTGGCGCTTATCTTGTCTCCGACGTGCAGGATGTCGCCCTCGGTGAGGAGCTTTCCGTCGCGCCAGTATTCTTCTCTGATGGTAAGGCCGTTACCTGAAGCTTCCACCTCGTCGAAAGGACGGCAGGTGCTGAGACTCAGCGCGATGACTCTTGTCTGAAGGGTCTTTTCGCCGCCTGCCAGCACTGAGGCGAGAGCCTCGATGCAGGCGGGGTCTTTGTCCCATTGCTGCGTCTCTTTCTGCACCATAATCCAGAGCCTGACACCTTCCGCGATTTCATCATGCCCGCATTCTGAAAGCAGGTCGCAGATCATGGAATGGGCGTACAGTTCGCTTTCAAGCAGACCCCTCCATGGCATGACGGCGTTGGGATAGTACTTACCGCCGCTCTTGTGCGACTCGGCATATTCCGTAAGGGAGAGGATATCTTTTTCCAAAGACTCGCGCAGCCTGAGAGAAGTGAAGGCCCTGATTCCGAAGAAGTCGGCGAGCTCTTCTCCTCCCTCCCTGTCAAGCAGGGCCTTCAGAGTCTGAATCCTGCGCACTTTGGCGAAGATGAGCCCGTTCAGCCCCCTTTCCCCGGACGGCACGAGATAGTCTTTTGCCGCTTCGCGGAATATCTTCAGATTTTGCGCTCCCGCAGTGTCGGGCTTTACATCAGGGAAAAGCGACCTTACGCTGAGATATTGCTCCAGGCTCAGGCCTCCGCACCAGAGCGGCGTCGCTTCGTCCCTAAGGAACGATCTGTCAAGGAATCTGACAGCATTCGGGATGATTGCACGAAGCTCTTCCGGGCAACTGTCCCCCATTTTAGAGAATCTCCCAAGAAGCACTGCCGTGATTATCGGGGAAGAAGTCATCCCCGCGAACCATCCGAATCCTCCGTCGGGGTTATGCGCAGCGATGAGCTTGGCGCAAATCTCCTCCCTCATTCCGCTCTCCATCCTGGCCGCGTCCGGAATCTTTGTCAGCAGATAATCGGCATACAGGGCTTCGCACAGGCTCAGCACATCGTTGGATGCGGGCGTGATTCTGTCGGGAACGGCACCTTTAAGCATCTGGAGTATGCTGATTTCTTTGACCGTGGCAGCCGCGCCGTCGGCATTGACGAATTCTCCGCGAAGCGCCCGGATGAGGGAATCCCTGTCCATCCCGGCTTTAAGCAGGGCGGAGTGCGATTCCGTGATGGTCTGTACGGCCGGGCGTACCGGTATGCTGACGAAAACGGCGTCCGCTCCCGAGCCTTCCCCCTCCGGGGTGAAGCTCGCCAGCAGGCCGAGCTCTTCCATGCCGCTGACGGTGACGGGGCAGTCAAAACTTGCGCTGCCTCCCGCATTGAGCTCGACCGGGCGTTCGCTTGACGAGATTTCCTCCCCGGTCCTGTAGTCCTTTCCGTTGAAAAGCCGGATCGAGACTTTCCCCTTGACGGGGGAATCGCTGCCGTTGGAGAGGCTGACCCTCGCCGAATAGCGGTCAGTATCATAGAGGAAGAGCGGTTCCACGACTGAAATCTTCACCGGCAGGGTGACCGTCATTTCGCGGCGCAGCACTCCGCTGTGCATCCGCTTGTCGTGGGCGAAAAGCTGCACATAATAGGTCGAGAGCTTGTCCGAGTTGCGGAAGCTGAATTCGATTTTCCCGTCCTTGTCCGAGCGCAGGAAAGGCTCCCAGCAGACGGTGTTCGCGAAATCCTTGCGGACGGGAGCGGCAATGTCATCGGCGGCTGAGATGCCGCTCTTCGCGGTCACCATCTCAGCTGTGTCATAAAGGATGCCCGTGGCCGCTTCTTCATTCGCTTCAAAAATCCGCGCGGTAAGGAGACCTTTGGATCCCCGGGCCATGAAGTCGAAGCGGCCGTCATAGCTGCCTGTCGTAATTCTGAACGAAACGTCCCGCATCTGTCTGACGGGAGTTGTCACCGCTCTCCACTCGTTTGTCCGCAGCGTCTCGGTGGCGGAGTCGAAGATGGTGGCCGCACATTCGACCCCCGGCATGGTGCTGATTTCGAAACTGTATTCTCCACCCGGGGAGGTGGTGTCAAGGAAGCGGCTGAAACTCAGCGGGAAAACATCTCCATCAGACTTCGCTCTGAACTCCCGGCTATAGCTGAAACTCTGTTTGTCCTTGAACCAGAGCAGCTTGATGCTCATCTCCGACGGATATCCTTTTTTGCGTGTGAAGCGGACTCTCTTCAGGGAACTGCTTTCCCCCTTGATGCCGTCGAACTTTACACTCTGTCTGTCGAGAAGGGTGTCGCCGTTGCCGTAAAGCTCCGCTACCGCCCATATCGGTCCGGCGGTCGAGCCGACCAGCAGCTCAAGCGAATCTCCGTCTGTCTCCTTGAAGAGACTGCTGATGTCATCGTTGAGGGCGGTGCAGGAGTCAGGGATGTACAGGATGTCCGTTTCTCTACTGCCCGTGGCCTTGGCGCCGCTGTCCGAAGTGGCGGCGCAGACGGTGCGGAGAGTGTACAGACCCGCTTCGGGGAGAAGCGTTTCGAGGGTCTCTCCGGGGTGGACGTCCCCTTTGGAGACTGTCTTTCCGTTCCGCACCACTTCGTAGCTGCATTCAAGGCCCGGGTGTGTCGTCTGTCCGTCCTCTCCGCCGGCCTTGACCCTGAATCTCAGCTTGCCGGAGTTTATCATAATTCCCCCGGTCTCCCTGTTCCTGACGGTGAAACTGCCCTTGATGCTCCCGTCTACGTCAGTGGTGTTCAGGATGTCGGGTTGTACGGCGAGGTGACGGCTGAATTCAAGTGTCTCTCCTGTGGAGTCGCTGACCTTGACCGTAATCATGTAGCTTGACCAGAAGCGGGATTCGGAATCGGACTTGAATTTTATCTCGAAATCCCCCTCCGGACTTAGGGACAAATCCCCCTTGTCGTACTCGTCCCCGTATTTGCTTATGCTGTAGCTTGCCTTGGCCTCACCGAGGCTGTGCCCGGAATAGGATTTGAGCTTGCCTTTTATGCTCACGCCGTCACCGGGGAGGTAGATTCTGTTGTCAGTCTCCCAGTCGAGGGTGAAGCTCGGAGCCACGAACTCGTCCACCAGCAGGCTCTTGCCGCACAGGCGCTTCCCGTCCAGGAGAATGGCGATGGAATAGAGGCCGCCCCGCGTACCCTTGCGGAGGATGAATTCTCCGGCGGCGGAACCGAATTCCCCCGTCACGAGGTTCTGCCGGCTGATTTCCTTGTTCTCGGCATCATAGAGGACGGCGGTTAGGCTCATTCCCGCAGAGGCAGGCGTGTATTCACTGCTCCCGCCGTAGAGAACCAGCTTGAAATGCACCGTCTCATCCGGCCTGAAAGCCGAGCGGTCGGTGAGAATCAGGCAATGCGTCTCTTCTTTCGTGTTTTTCGGAGTGGCGTTGAGGGAGATGTTTGATAATATCCCGTGTCTCTCGTTTTTCCTTACAATGCCGTCATTGTCCCGGTAGCTTGCCTGAATGTCGTATCTGGACCACTCATGACCGATTTGGCTCGAAAGGGTTTCCGGGAGGGCGGTGAAGCCGTCCTGAACGACTTCGGCGCAGGCGATGGCCTCGTCGTTGCGGAAGAGGGTGAGGGTGTAGCGCTCCAGCGGCTTGCCGCTCAGGTAGTCCGCCACATAGACTCCGAGTCCGTCCGAGTTGGTTCGGCTGGCCATGGAGAGGCTGTATTTGTTGAACTTGCAGAAGTTTTTCGTCTTGCCGGAGGAGCAGATCAGCTCGTAATTGCCGTCATTTATCTCCGGAAGCGTCACTTTGACCGTGTCGAATATGTGGAAACTCCGCACGGGATTGTCAACGCCGGTCTTGAATATCGTCTTCTTGCCATCGTTGATTTTTATCGTCACGTTCTTGAGGTTGCTGAGCAAGATGACGGCCTGCCCGTCTTGCACCGATGCTCTGATTCTCTTTTCGCCGAGCAGTTCTATGATGGTCTCCGTCCGGGTGCAGCATTGGGCGATGACTTTGTCGGCGCCTTTGAGGGCTGCTGACTTTTTGCGTGTTTTCCGGCAGTCTTCCAGCAGTCGGAGAAAATCTTCAGACGTGCTTTTGCCGTCGTTCTCCAGTTTCCGGTATCTTCTGTTCAGCAGCCAGTTTTCGGCCAGGATTCCCACCGCGTCGGCTCCGTGTTCCGAGGCCAGATTCCTCATCGCTTCTTCTTTTCCCCCTGATTCCACTTCGGAATAGCGGATCAGTTCTCCGAGAGGGTATGTCCCGTCGTAGGTCTTGTGCATGAGGGCCGATACGGCCGAATCGTCCCCGCTCTCCTTGAACAGGTGCCACAGGGCGTAGTCATAGTCGCTGCCCAGCAGTTTCAGCAGGGCTTCCCCGTATGTGAAGCCTTTGAGGAGCGGGTCTCTTGACCAGAACTCGGGGTGGGAAGATGATTTGAGTTTGTCGGCGTTGGCTTTGATGTAGCCGGGCAGGCTGTCGGAAGGGATGCGCCCGCTGTAAACGATGGCGACCGCCTCTCCGAATCTGTCAAGCTCACGCGACATCTGTTCTTCCAGCTCTTCGCGCAGTTTCCAATTGCTCGCCGAACGGGCCTCGACGTATTTGTCGCAGGCATCGTAGAAGTCCCACGGAAGGTGTTCCGTTTCCGCCTGCCTTTTGATTTCTTCAAGCACCGAAATCTGTTTCTGCGGCCTGTCCGCCTTGACGGCGTTGGCGTACTCTTTCCACAGCGAGGTGAGATGATGCCCGTCATCGTCCTTGGCGGAGAGCGGGAATGCGAATATCGTCATGATTGCAAGTGCGTGAAGAATCTGTTTCATTTTGTTTTGTTTTCCAGATATGAGATGCAATCTGACACCACAAAGTTGCTTCCGCCCACATAGACAAGGCTCCCCGGAACCCTCGAAGCGTCCTGCAACGCGGCGTCAATGCCCTGCGCGACGCTCCCGTATGAAGCCCTGGAGAGTCCGTCGGTGAGCCTGTAGAGTTCCTCTACGGGGAGCGAACGGCTGATGGCGGGGGCGACAAGGTAGTATTTGGCCTGCGGCGGCATCAGAGGCCGTATCGAGCGGATATCTTTGTCCGCCATCACCCCATAGACTATGTGCAGGGGTCTGCCGCTGTTTTCAAGCTGTGCGAAGTTGATCCGCAGAGCATCCGGGTTGTGCCCTATGTCACAGATGGTTTCGGGGTTTTCCAGCAGCTTTTCCCAGCGGCCTCTGAAACCTGTGATATGGGCGCAGCGGGCCAGAGCCTCTCTGTCGGCGTCCACTCCCAGAATCTCCAGAGCCGCAAGGACGGTGTGAAGGTTCTCCCTTTGGTATGGTCCGGTCAGGTCAAGTCCGAAATCCTCCTCCTCGAAGTCATCGGCGAAGAAAAGGGGACAGTGCACTTCGGAAGCCGTTTTCTCAAAAACCGGAGCCGTCTCGGAGTCGCGGCTCGCCACAAGTGCGGGAACTCCGCTCTTGAATATGCCGGCCTTCTCCGAGGCGATTTTCTCCCGCGAGTCCCCGAGCATCTGACAATGGTCGAGCCCGATGCTCGTGATGATGCTCAATTCCGGGGTGATGATATTCGTGCTGTCAAGCCTTCCGCCGAGTCCTGTCTCGATTACGGCCGCGTCCACTCCTTCCGCGGCGAACCAGCTGAAAGCCATGCCGGTCGTGATTTCGAAGAACGAAAGGCCGTCGGTGTCCGTGTTTTGAAGAAAATCCCAGACATAGCGTTCGCTTACCATTGACCAGCCGCCGTCCCGGATGACTTTCATCCTCTCCCTGAAGTCAATCAGGTGCGGGGACGTGTAGAGCCCGACCTTGAGGCCTTTTGCGGAGAGCGCGGCCGCAAGCATCGAACTGACGGACCCCTTGCCGTTGGTGCCTGCGATGTGGATGGTCGGGTATCTGCGCCATGGCTGCCCGAGGGCGTTGTCGAAGCGCAGCATTCCGTCAAGCCCCGGTTTGTATGCCCCCGGGGTGAATCCGTCTTTCTGAACGGAAGGATGTCTGTCGAAAAGCTCCCGAATCAGCAGAGTGTATCGTTCTTTATTGTATTCCATAATTTTTTCTTGTTTTGTCAAAATTAACTAAATTTACACACTGATGCTAATTTGAACTGGCGATGTTGAAAACAGGCGCGGCTTTGTATTCTCAATATGTCATCGACGGGGTGAAGCAGGAATGTACGCCTTTCCAGCTGCTTCAGCCTGTCTGCCCGAAGGTTCTGCCTGCGGGCTCTGCCGACCTTTCCGCTCCGTGCATCATAGACGAGACCGTCGATCCTCCGGTCGGAGACTTTTCCCGTCTTGGCATCAAGGATTGCCTTGCGCTCGTGCGCGCTGCGGAGCGTTCCGTTCCGCCGGCATATGTCGAATCTTACACCCGCTTTCATCTCGCGCTTTCTCTGGAGGAGGCTCTCTGGAAGAGGGGGCGTTTCCGGCTTGGAGACCTCCGGCCGGAGATCTGCTGGAAGTGGGACTCGGGCTCCGTGGGACAGATGGCCTCATTTTATGAATCCGTGCGGAGCGCCGCAGATTATGCCGATGCTCTGGGAATCTGTTTTTCCGAGGCGTCCCTGAAGCGCGGACATGGTTGCGGCATGTCGTTCAAAGTCGGGATAGACAAGTCCGCTTCCGATGAAGACGTCTTCATCCAGGAGCCGTTCCGCACCGAGAATCCGAAACTTTCCGCCACCCGCGCCTGCCCTGCCGTATTCGTGCCCGACCCTTCCAGCTGGGTGATTTATATCCCGTTCGATACGGCTGATTTCCGTCTCGGCGGTTCTCTTCTCGGACAGGTGGCTCTCTGCGGCGGCGCTCCCCCGCAGATAGACGATGCGGACTGCTTCATCGACTGTTTCGAGGTCGTGCGGGAGTTCGTGGAGGACGGGCTGTTGCTCTCGGGGGCTTCCGTCGGTGACGGCGGGCTTATGGCCGCCCTGGATTCTATGGCGGGCGAAGGCTGCGGCATTCAGGCCGATATCTCGTCCCTGATGCATTCTTATCATGAAAGTCAGCCGCTGCGGGTGCTCTTCTCGGAGGTGCCGGGCGTGGTGGTTCAGATCAGGGACCCCGACTTCGACTACCTTGACGCGGAGCTGCTGCTTCAGGACGTGGCATATTTCCCGCTCGGACATCCGTCTGCGGACGTGGAGGGCGTGCAGGTCAGCTTCTCCGAGAAGTCGGGAATACAGACAATATTGGAATCTCTGATACGCAACGCGGAAGGAGAAGACTAACACTAAAACTGAAATATTTGAAAAGTTATGGGCAAACCGAAAATCTTCGTTCTTGACACCAACGTCATCCTGCACGACTATCGTGCGCTCAGACGGTTTCAGGACAACAATATCGTCATTCCGATTGCCGTGGTCGAAGAACTTGACAAGTTCAAGAAGGGCAACGACGCCCTGGCTTTCAATGCGCGCAGCTTCATGCGTGAAATCGACCGCATAAGCGAGGGGCGCAGTTTCGGTGCCGACGGAGTTCCGATAGGGAAGGGTCTCGGCATGATCAAGATAGAGCCGAACCGTCCGTTCAGCGAGGAATATGCGGAGATGTTCGTGGATGACATTCCGGATCACAGGATACTCTCCACGGCCATGTGGGTTCGGGACCATCACTCCGGGACTTTCGTAGCGCTTGTCACCAAGGATGTCAACCTCCGGCTCAAGGCGAAGGCGGCCGGGATGGAAGTTCAGGATTATTTGACTGACAAGGTCGAGGAAAACCGGATAGAAAACACGCAGAAGGAAGTTCAGTCGCGCACTCTTTCCGCGCAGCTGATGCAGGAACTCTGCTACGGTCCTCAGGCTTCACTGCCCCGCTCCGCAGTCCAGAAGGCGGAACCGTCTCCGAACCAGCTGTTCAAGTTCAGCTGGGAGAACGGAACGGAAGGCACCGTCTGCGCGAGGTACGATGCCGGCAGTGATAGGGTCGTGCTCATCAAGACCCGGGAAGCCTATGGCATCCGCCCGCGCAATGACGAGCAGATGATGGCCATGGATGCCCTGCTCAACAGAAAAGTGGAGCTCGTCTCCCTGACGGGCGGAGCCGGCACGGGCAAGACCCTGCTCGCGCTTGCGGCGGCCCTTGAGCAGGAGAAGGATTACGAACAGATCATCCTCTCCCGCCCGGCGGTCGTGCTGGGAAATCAGGAACTCGGTTTCCTCCCGGGAGACCAGAAAGCCAAGATGACCCCGTTCCTCCAGCCTCTCATGGACAATCTCAACGTCATAAAGGCTCAGTTCCGCCCGTCTTCCAGGGAAGCCCTGCGCATCGAGAGCATGCTGAGCCAGGAGAAACTTGTCATAGAGCCCCTCGCCTACATAAGGGGGCGGAGTCTCGGGAAGTGCTACTTCATCATCGACGAAGCCCAGAATCTCACGCCGCACGAAATCAAGACCATCATCACCAGGGCGGGGGAGGGGACGAAGATGGTGTTCACCGGTGACATATTCCAGATAGACCAGCCATATCTGGATCAATGGTCCAACGGCCTGACGCATCTCGGCGAGAAAATGGCCGGTCAGAAGATATTCCAGCACATATTCCTCCGCAAGGGGGAGAGAAGCCGGCTGTCGGAGCTTGCGGCCAAATTGCTGTAATCGGGAATTTTCGATAACTTTGCACTTTTAGAAAATATTTTTTGAAATATGTTTGAAACGAAGAAAAGAGTCTATTGTTTCGGCGGCAAGACCGCTGAGGGTGATGGCTCGATGAGGGAGCTCCTCGGAGGAAAGGGAGCCAACCTGGCCGAGATGAGCAAGCTCGGCATGCCGGTTCCGGCAGGATTCACAATCACAACTGAATGCTGTGCCGAATACTACGAACTCGGCGGAGGCTACACCCCGGACCTCAAGCTTGAGGTCAGCGCCGCCCTGAAATCTACCGAAAAACTTATGGGAAAGAAGTTCGGCGACCCTAATGACCCGCTTCTTGTGAGCTGCCGTTCAGGAGCCAGAAGTTCCATGCCGGGCATGATGGATACGATTCTCAACATCGGCCTCTGCTCCGAGACCATCCCGGGGATGATTGCGAAGACGGGCAATCCGCGCTTCGTCTATGACGCGTACAGGCGTCTCATCATGATGTACTCCGATGTCGTCATGGAAAAGGCCGAGGGCATTGAGCCTGCCGACGGGCAGGGCATCCGCCAGCAGCTTGACAGGATGATGTCCGAACTCAAGGAGTCCAAGGGCTACGCTTCGGATACGGAGATAACTGCCGATGAGCTCAAGGAACTTTGCGAGAAATTCAAGAAGAAGGTCAAGGAGGTGCTCGGCGTCGAGTTCCCCGACAATGCCAAAGCCCAGCTCTGGGGATCCATCGGCGGCGTGTTCAAGTCGTGGAACGGCAAGAGGGCCATCGCATACCGCCGCATCGAGAAGATACCTGATGACTGGGGTACGGCGGTGAACGTACAGTCCATGGTGTTCGGAAACATGGGTGACACGTCGGCTACCGGCGTGGCTTTCTCCCGCAACCCGGCTACCGGCGACAACAAGTTCTACGGCGAGTGGCTCATCAATGCCCAGGGCGAGGATGTCGTTGCGGGTATCCGCACTCCCAACCCGCTCAACGAGGCCACCAAGAACGAGCACAACAAGGATCTTCCGTCCCTCGAAAAGGCCATGCCTGAGGTTTATGCGGAGCTTGACTCAATCCGGAAGAAACTTGAGACCCACTTCCACGACATGCAGGACATCGAGTTCACCATTCAGGAAGGCAAGCTCTGGATGCTTCAGTGCCGTATCGGCAAACGTACTGGACTTGCCGCCCTCCAGATGGCGATGGATATGCTTTCAGAGGGTATGATCGATGAGAAGACAGCAGTGATGAGAGTCTCTCCGTCACAGCTCGACGAGATTCTCCACCCTGTACTCAACTCCGTTTCCGAGAAGGCCGCCAAGATGGTGGCCCGCGGACTTCCGGCATCTCCGGGCGGAGCGGTCGGCACGCTCGTGTTCTCTTCCGAGGCTGCCATGGAGGCCGCCGAGGCCGGCAAGAAGGTGATTCTTGTCCGTGAGGAGACTTCTCCGGAGGATATTCAGGGAATGCGTGCATCGGCCGGCATTCTCACCGCACGCGGAGGCATGACCTCTCACGCCGCTCTCGTGGCACGCGGCTGGGGCAAGTGCTGTATCGTGGGCTGCGAGTCCATGATCATAGACCTCGAAAAGAAGACAGTCAAGTTCGGTCAGAATCCGAAGGTATATAAGGAGGGCGACTGGTTCTCCCTCAACGGCTCCAAGGGTGCCGTATATGCTTCCAAGGTGGAGACCATGGATGCGAGCGAGAATCCGGTGTTCATCAAGTTCATGAGCATCGTGGACAAATATCGCCGCCTCGGAGTGCGTGCCAACGCTGACACTCCGGAGGATGCGCAGAAGGCTCTCCAGTTCGGGGCCGAGGGCATCGGACTGTTCCGTATCGAGCACATGTTCTACGGCAAGAATTCGGAAGTCCCTCTCGCCAAGCTGCGCAAGATGATTCTTTGCAATACCGATGAAGAGCGCAAGGCCGCCCTTGAGGAGCTGGAGCCGTTCATCAAGGCTTCCGTCAAGAGCACGCTCCGCGTGATGGACGGCAAGCCGGTGGTGTTCCGCCTGCTCGATCCGCCTCTCCACGAGTTCGTCCCTAAGACCGAAGAAAAAGAGAAGGAGATTGCCAATGAGCTCGGAATCAGCGTGTCAGAGGTCATCAAGAGGGGCGAGAGCCTGCATGAAGTGAACCCTATGATGGGCCTTCGCGGCGTTCGTCTCCATGTGACATATCCGCTCATTGCGGAGACTCAGTACAGAGCTATCTTCACCGCAGTTGCCGAGCTCCAGAAAGAGGGCATGCACCCGCAGCCGGAGATAATGATACCGGTCACGGTGTCCGCCCGCGAGCTCAGTTTCCAGAAAGCCATCTGCGACCGCATCAAGGGCGAAGTCGAGGCTCATTCCGAACAGTCCATAAACTACCATTTCGGTACGATGATCGAAATCCCGCGCGCCGCTCTCACCGGCGAGAGAATGGCCCGTGCGGCAGAGTTCTTCTCGTTCGGCACCAACGACCTGACGCAGATGACGCTCGGTTTCTCCCGTGACGATGTCGGGACTTTCATGGGCAACTATCTCGGACACAAGATTCTGGATGCAGATCCGTTCCAGACCATCGACACCAAGGGCGTCGGCAAGCTTGTCGAGTATGGCGTGCAGTCCGGACGCGCAAGACGCGCCGACCTCAAGTGCGGTGTCTGCGGAGAACACGGAGGGGATCCGGATTCCATCAAGTTCTTCAGCAAGATCGGCATCGACTATGTGAGCTGCTCGCCGTTCCGCGTGCCTATCGCCCGTCTCGCATCGGCGCAGGCCGCCATCGAGCAGAGCAACTAAAGACTGGCTATAAAAGAGGGGGCTGGCTAAAATCGTTTAGCCAGCCCCCTTTCGATTGTATGCTCCCCTGGGGGGGGTTATTTGCTCATGGCTTGCGCTATGAGTTTTTCCAGATCTTCCCGGAGGATTTTGCCTTCGATGGAGATGAACGTGCATTCGTCATCTTCCGTCGCCGTCATTACGAAATTGGTGATGTACTCGCCTTCCGGGACAATGTAGACACGAATTTTCTCCCCGTCGTCTTTTGCCTCCAGCAGAAGTTCATATTTGCCGTCGCGCACCAGTTTCTCCGCATCTTCCGCAAGGGCTGTGCTGGTTTTCGGGTTCTCGCTGTCCACAAGATACATTCCTGTCATCTCCTTGAGATATGGGGATATGTTCACATCTCCGTCGGGCAGTTCTATTTCGGGGATTCTCCCGATAAGTTTGAACATCGACGGGGAGATATATACTGCGCTGACCTCCTTCTCGTTGGAGTACTTTTTGTAGATTGATTTCGCATCCTGTGCGAATGCCGTGGCCCCGAAGAGGACAAATGTTGCGATGAGGGCGATTTTTTTAAGACTTATTGTTTTCATGATGAGATTTTATTTTCTTGTTATGTTTTCAATCATTTTGGACGCATTGTCAAGTTGCGTCAGGGCTGCGTCCGTAGCCTCCTTCCCGACTGTAAGTTTGCCTGAGATATATCCGAACGTCTTTCTGAGTTCGGCGTAGGCTTCCTGCGGATTGTCAAAAGTGTCCGTCGGAATCTGCCTGGCGTGCTGATGGTTGACCCCGACCATGATGGCCGCGACTACTGCAATGGCTGCGGGAGCAAAGGCAAATTTCCAACGTGCCGCCCTCGCCCTGCCGGCCTTGACAAGCTGCGCCGCAGTAAGAGTATCTTCAATTTTCCGATGAAGGCTTTCCGGCACCTGTACCGAGCGGTCGGATGAAATTCTTTCGAGCTCGTCCGCTTCGAGCCGTTCAATGTCTTCTATCCTTTTCATATCTTGTCTTTGATTTTTCTGATTTTTCTTCTTGCGTTGCTGAGGTGAACCCTCACGCTGATGTAGCTCAATCCCGTCAGCTTCCGGATTTCTTCGTAATCGAGATTGTCGAACACTTTCATCTTCAGCACCGTGCGCTCGTTGTCGCTGAGAGTGGACATCCGTTTGAGGATGGCCTCTATCTGCTGTCGCTCTCCGAGTCTCTCGTCAGGGAGCGCATCCCCCGCTGCAATTTCCGGCAGGCAGTCTCCGCCCTGTGGCCTTTTTGTGCGCAGCCTGTCGATGCAGATGTTGCGCAGCAATCTGATGCAGTAGGCTTTGGGATTGTTTATCGGGTCGAGCGCATCCGCAGCAGACCATAGCCTCAGGTATAGGTCCTGCACTGCGTCTTCAGCATCCGAACTTGATTCCAGAATGTAGTAGGCGACTCTGTACAGGTCTTCCTGAAGAGGAAGGTAGTCCGATTTGAATCTTTCGCCCGTCATTCCGCCACACTCGCCAGAGCCCCGATCTTCTCCATGTCAATCGTGCCGTAAATGCAGATCATGGAGCCGTCTTCGGGAGAGAAAATCACCAGATCCCTGACCTTTGCTCCGTCGCCGGTGACATAACCGTAGAGATAGACGGACTCATCTTCGTCCTTTGCCGACATCAGGAGCTCAACCCCTTCAAGCAGATGGGTCATCTTCTGATTGAATCTCTGCCTGACTTCCATCTCGCAGTCCTCGTAATCGACGATTGTCATGCCTTTGACGGATTTCAGTGCGCTGAGGGCAACTTTGGCCTCTTCCCGCTCCTGCGCGTCCATATCATCATCGTAGAGGCTCAGCGCTCCCACTTTTCTGATGACGGAGGTCATGAATTTTCCGAGGTTGAGGCACTCGAACTCGTCATAGTGGCGGAATTCGTTCACCAGAGAGTTGATCGCCTTGCGCGGAACTTTCTTGCCGGAATCTTTCGCCTGACAGAATGTCGCCGTCGCCGTCAGGGCGATAATCAATATCAATAAAAATTTCTTCTTCATTGTCTTTGTCTTTTTTTTGACGCGTCACTTAATAGACGGACAAGCCCCGGGAATGTTAAGGCGAATTGCAAAATTTTGTAAAAAAGGCCGGCCGATGCTTTCGGCCAGCCCTCAAGTTACGTTGTGGCTCGTGAACTAATATTTGTTGAGCGGCATTCCCGCCGTCATCTGGTTGACGCAGCGCTTGATGCCTTCGAGCGTCTTCGCGTGGGCGTCAAGTGCGGACTGCTGTTCCGCGGTCGGCGTTTCCCCCTTCTTGAGGCTCAGGGCGTCAATGTGCTCTGCGCAGGAAGTGAGGGCCTCGTCAATCAAGGCCACAATCTCCACCATGTCCTTCTCGACATAACCTCTTGAGGTGATGGCCGGGGTTCCGATGCGTATGCCGGAAGTCTGGAACGGCGAGCGGGTGTCGAACGGCACCATGTTCTTGTTGACGGTGATGCCCGCTCTTTCAAGCTGCGTCTCGGCGATGCGCCCGGTTAGCTGCTCGAACTTGCCTCTCAAATCAACGAGCATCAGATGGTTGTCCGTCCCGCCGCTGACGATTTTGTAGCCGCGTTTCAGGAATTCGTCGCTCATCGCCTTGGCGTTGGCGACCACCTGCTTCTGATATTCTTTGAACTCCGGCTGGAGCGCTTCGAAGAAGGCGACCGCCTTGGCGGCGATGACATGCTCCAGCGGCCCTCCCTGTACTCCGGGGAATACGGAAGAATCCAGAATCTGGCTCATTTTCTTGACAACGCCCTTCGGGGTGGTGCGTCCCTGCGGGTCATCGAAATCCTTGCCGATGAGAATCACTCCTCCCCGAGGTCCGCGCAGTGTCTTGTGCGTCGTCGAGGTGACGATGTGCGCATACTCGACAGGGTTTTTCAGCAGCCCGGCGGCGATAAGTCCCGCCGTGTGGGCCATGTCTATCCAGAGGATGGCTCCGACCTTGTCCGCTATCTCCCTCATTCTGGCGTAATCCCACTCTCTGGAGTAGGCTGAGGCTCCGCCGATGATGAGCTTCGGCCTGCATTCGAGGGCCGTCTTTTCCATCTTGTCATAATCGATGAGTCCGGTCTGCGGGTCAAGTCCGTATGCCACGGCATGGTAGAGGATGCCGGACGCATTGACCGGAGAGCCGTGGGTCAGGTGTCCGCCCTGACTGAGGTCAAGCCCCATGAAAGTGTCACCCGGATGGAGGATGGCCATCGTCACGGCCATGTTGGCCTGGGCTCCGGAGTGCGGCTGCACGTTCGCCCATTCGGCGTTGTACAGCGTCTTGAGCCGGTCTATGGCAAGCTGTTCGATCTGATCCACCACTTCGCAGCCGCCGTAGTAGCGCTTGCCCGGGTATCCTTCCGCATATTTGTTGGTGCAGATGGAGCCCATGGCCTGCAGCACTTCATTGGTGACATAGTTCTCGGAAGCGATAAGCTCAAGTCCAGATTCCTGGCGGTCCTTCTCTTTCTTGATAAGGTCGATTATTTGGATGTCCTGTTTCATATTTCAGTGTTTCACGAAAGCAAATATAATGATTATTTCAGTACCTTTGCCGTGTGTCTGACAGGAAACTCAGGAATATTGAACTTGGCCGGGTCCGGCCTGAAGAGTATCGGCATCTGCCTCCGTCCGGGGCCGTTGTGGTTCTGGATAATATCCGCAGCGCACATAACGTGGGGAGCGCTTTCCGCAGTTGTGACGCCTTCAAGGCGGACCGCATTCTTCTCTGCGGCATCTGCGCCTGTCCTCCCTCTGCGGAGATCCACAAATCCGCCCTCGGTGCCGAAAACAGCCTTCCGTGGGAGCGCTTCGATGACACCATGTCCGCGATAGCCGCTCTGAAAAAAGAGGGCTATACTATTATAAGTGTAGAGCAGACGGAAAAAGCCGTCTCTTTGCAGGATTTCCGTCCCGAGAAGGGAGGGCGTTATGCTTTCGTGTTCGGAAACGAGGTGGACGGTGTCCGTCAGGATGTCGTGGATGCTTCCGATTATTCGCTGGAGATTCCTCAGTTCGGCTCAAAGCACTCTCTCAACGTATCAGTCTCCGTAGGTGTCGTCCTCTGGCAGTTCCGCTGCGCTCTCGTCTGACAAAATGTCATTGGCACAGACATTGATTATTGTCGGGGTGTCCGGTGTGGACCGGACAGAAAAGGAAAATAATTAAAACGATAACATTATGATCAAACCATTAGCAGACAGGGTTCTCATTGAACCTAAAGAGGCTGAGACCAAGACGGCGGCAGGTATCTATATCCCCGATACCGCCAAGGAGAAACCGCAGCAGGGTACGGTTGTAGCGGCCGGCCCGGGCAAGAAAGATGAGCCGATGGAAGTCAAGGTGGGTGACCAGGTGATTTATGGTAAATATGCCGGCACCGAGGTGACTTTCGAGGACAAAAAATACCTCATTGTAAAACAGTCAGACATTCTCGCTATTCTGTAGTTAAAAATTGAATCATTATGGCAAAAGAAATAAAATTCGACGTTGATGTCCGTTCCAAAATGAAGGTCGGCGCGGACTCATTGGCTAACGCAGTTAAGGTCACACTTGGTCCCAAGGGACGCAATGTGGTGATTGATAAGAAATTCGGTGCTCCTCAGATTACCAAGGACGGCGTGACCGTCGCAAAAGAGGTTGAGCTTGAGGACCGTTTTGAGAACATGGGTGCCCAGATGGTCAAGGAAGTGGCTTCCAAGACCAACGAGCAGGCCGGTGATGGTACTACCACCGCGACCGTTCTCGCCCAGGCCATCATCAACGTGGGCATCAAGAACGTGACCGCCGGAGCGAATCCGATGGATCTCAAGCGCGGCATCGACAAGGCTGTGGCCACTGTCGTTGACGATCTCAAGAAGCGCAGCCAGAAGGTGGGGTCCGACTACTCCAAGATTGAGCAGGTCGGCACGGTGTCCGCCAACAACGACGTTCACATCGGAAAACTTATCGCCGACGCCATGTCAAAGGTGGGCAAGGACGGCGTCATCACGGTCGAGGAGGCCAAGGGTACGGAAACCGAGGTCAAGGTTGTCGAGGGCATGCAGTTCGACCGCGGCTACATCTCTCCTTACTTCATGACCAATTCCGACAAGATGGAGGCCGACCTCACCAATCCTTCCATCCTCATCTGCGACAAGAAGATTTCTTCAATGAAAGACCTTCTTCCTATTCTTGAGCCGATTGCCCGCGAAGGCAGGGAGCTGCTCATCATCGCCGAGGATGTCGATGGAGAGGCTCTGACAACGCTCGTCGTCAACAAGCTTCGCGGAACTCTCAAGATTGCAGCCGTCAAGGCCCCGGGCTTCGGCGACCGCCGCAAAGAGATGCTTCAGGATATCGCGACCCTCACCGGAGCGGTCGTAGTTTCCGAGGAGAGGGGCTTCACTCTCGAGAACGCCACTCCGGACATGCTCGGCAAGGCCGAGAAGGTGACCATCACCAAGGAGAACACCACGATTGTGGGCGGCGCCGGTGCCAAGGACGCAATCAAGGAGAGGGTAGATTCTATCCGCAAGCAGATCGAGGTCAGCACTTCCGATTATGACAAGGAGAAGCTCAAGGAGCGTCTCGGCAAACTTTCCGGCGGTGTAGCCGTGCTCTATGTGGGCGCCACCACCGAAGTTGAAATGAAGGAGAAGAAAGACCGTGTCGAGGACGCGCTCAATGCGACCCGTGCGGCTGTCGAGGAGGGTTATCTTCCGGGTGGCGGAGTGTCATACATCCGTGCCGCCGCAGCCCTTGAAGGCCTCAAGGGAGACAACGAGGACGAGACCACCGGTATCCATATCGTCGCCAAGGCCATCGAGGAGCCTCTCCGTCAGATTGCCGAAAATGCCGGCGTTGACGGTTCGGTGATCATCCAGAAGATAAAGGAAGGCAAGGACGATTTCGGCTACAACGCACGTACCGGCGAGTATGTCAACATGTACGAGGCCGGGGTCATCGACCCTACCAAGGTTTCCCGTGTCGCCCTTGAGAATGCGGCTTCTGTCGCAGGAATGTTCCTCACCACCGAGTGCGGCATAGTTGACATCCCGGAGCCGGCCGCTGCCGCTCCTGCGATGCCTTCAGGCGGAATGATGTAATGTAAACATCTCATAGTACAGCAGTTCCGGCCGTGGAAGATTGGCTCTCGGGCCGTCTTTCGCAGCCGGAATTTTCGTTCGGTGGAGACCTCCTCGGGAGGTTCCCACCGAAATTTTTCAAAAAAAGTCAAAAAAGGTTTGGTAGTTCAGAAAAAGTGACTACC